>CAZDJH010000620.1:0-2147 GCA_964505645.1 uncultured archaeon
ATTATACAAAAAAATATAATAGTATTAAAAAATCAAATGAAATGAATAGATTTTTATATTATTTTTATTATTATAATAAAAAAAGATTTTTGACTACCTTAAGTAAAAATGATAACCCATGGTTTAGCTAAAATTATTGAATTAAGTTCCACCGAAATCAACTTATTCTATAGTAAAATTGATGAATACTTTAAAAGCTATATTTTAAAAAATATAAATCGTCTCCCTCTAAATTCCAATGATTCTGAAGAAATATTAAGATCACTTATTTCATTACAAAATGAAATTTTACCCAAATTTGGTTTTAACAAGGAAGAAATTGAATGCCATTTTAGCCCACTATGGAAAAGCAATATTAAAGAAAATTTGAAAAATGGCTCCGAAATTATGGATATTTATGAGTTCTTATCGCCCATTCTTTATAAGCTATTTTTAGATAAAATAATAATCTATATTGTGGATAGTAAATCGAATTCTCTTATGACCAAGTTAAAATCAGAACAATTTTTACCTATTGAATTCATTATCAAGTTAAAAGAATTAAAGAGATTATTTGATAAAACCTCTAATAAAAAAGCCAGATTACAGAAATATCTGCAAATTCAAGATAAAATCCTGAAAAAACTAATGAAAAACAAGGAGAGTATCGAGATATTTCAGAAATTAGAGGATCCTAGGGATAGGCTCCAACTTACTTATATTGTTTTTCGAATCATCGAATTTTTCAATTTAGAGAAGATGTTCGATTTTACCCCGATAAAAACATACATTAAAGAAAATCTCGATGATTGGTTGGACACAATCCCATTAGTATCATTAAAAAACCCTGATATCTATTACTGTGGAATCTACTTAATTAAAAAATTGTCAATATCGGTAGATCTGGATAAAATTAAGTATTTCTTATTAAATATATTTGATGAGAGTATTGATGAGTTTGAAGCCCCTCTCATCGAAGCGACCAATCAAGTATTTTTCTTTTTCAAATCATCTTGGATGGTAGAATTAGAACTCTCGCTCCGACAAAACAAGGAATTACTTAAAGGGGATAAGCAATTTTATCAATCCGCTTATCTTCGTAACTTGGAAACCTCACAACTGGTCCTTATTCTCCAAGTATATAATCACTTAAATTTATTCGAAAAGTTAGACCAAGAAAAAATTAAACCAATTATTGTTGAAATTGGGAGGAGAATTACGGAAGAGGGGATAAAGCAGTTTCGAGACGGATTTATATCCGCAGAAGCCACCTATTATGTGCTGTTCTATAAATACATGAGGAACAATTTAAATGGACTTCAAACGCTAAAAATCCTTGATAAATTAATTTCACGAATTTATCGGAATCTCCAACTTATTGATTTTTCGAAAGATATTAACTATGACTTGCTCACGGAACTTTACTATGCCTGTGAATCTCTCCAATTGTTAAATTGCATTGATAATGAAGAGATGGTTGAATTATTAGGTCAACATCTATTTCCTAATGATATTATTAATAAAATCAAATCTATTAAAAGGAAGCCAAGCCTAAAGCATTCTAAACTTAGCGAGCTAAAAATCTCAAAAGAGACCGGTGAGATCATCTACTTAATAAAATAATATTTTTTAAAAAAATATCTTAAGTTAGAAAAACTTATGTAAAGTTACTTAAAATCTGCCCAAATTTAAACACATATTTTAGACGTGTTCTTGAAGTCATTCGAGTGACACAGATACTCACGCGAGTGAGGGCGGTGATGAAGATAGTAAGCGGACAAACAGCCCCTTTGGTGATGTTCCGCGCATCGATGAGGTCCGCATTTACGGTGCTCCGACAGCGGGGGCAGTGAAACAATCTGCTTGTAAAATTCCTCCGAGCGCCCTGGAAACCGCAGACGGCACAGCGCTGGGAGACCCTGAAGGCGTCCAAGAAAAGTGTGGTCAAGATCTCGGTTTCTGAACATGATCTCGTGGGGTAAAAAACGATTGAAAAAAATGTAAAATCCCCTTTTTTTTTGAATGGTTATTTATTCCCAGACTCATCTGGAACTTTTTTATAAAATCCAATTCTTCCCTTTTTCGTTTTTATAAAACCCGCTTGATATAAAATTATTAAAATCTTCAATAGTTTTCCAAAAAAGACTATATTTTTTTTCAAAGATTTA
>CAZDJH010000621.1:0-2116 GCA_964505645.1 uncultured archaeon
ATTCTCATCGAATAGATATGAAACTCCCATATAGCCCGCCATTATTTCATTCAAAAAAATAATTGAATTAAATATTATTTCATAAAAAAAAAAATTTATTATTTCTCACGCTCAAATTATATACGAATTTCTTAGCAAATTTTGCAATTTTTTATATTAGAGATTATTTATCTCTAATCCTCTCGTATTTATTTAAAATGTTCGTATCCTTTTCCCTTTAATTCTATTTTCTTACCATTACTTAAGCCGTAAACCCTCTTCTCTTTAATTACCCCCCCAATCCTGAATAGGGCGCCGCCCATGTCTTTTATTAATTTTTGAGACATCTGAAAGTTTTCTTCCTTCATTATAAATATATGGATAAACTCCTCGCCGCCCAACCGAAATATCAAGTCTTCAATAGCTATATCGAATTCTCTGGAGTAACGGGTGGCCTCTTCTTCAATAAGGCTATCATCTATTGTGATTTCAAAACCTATCTCGGGATTGGAGAGCATCAATTCATGCAACGATTTCATTAGCCCATCTGATGAATCGATACTTGCTTTTACTACGCCTTTCTTTGCTAGGATTAGTCCTTCTCTCCCAATTTGGGGATTTAACACGCTTTTAATTGATTTTTCATAGGATTTGTATATCTTTGAGGGTATAGGTTTATCCCTATATCTTTTGAGAAGTAAATCAAATCCAACCCCCGTCAAACCAAACCTCCCATTCGCTACGACAATATCCCTTTCATTAATCCCCGTTCTATGGATCATTTTTTGACTTTCAGGAAACCCGAAAACTGTGGGACTTATTATGAGTTCCTTCGATTCATTCATATCTCCTCCAATATATTTCAGATTGTACTTTATACACACATCGAGGATTCCATTCAACATTGATTCGAAATCCAAGACTTTTAAGGTAATGGGCAACCCGAATGAAATAATAATTCCCCGAGGGGTTACGCCCTTTACTATTAGATCACTAATATTCATAATCACTGCTTTTCGACCCATCTGACGATAATCCATCTGGTTAGGAATATCAGTGCTGGATACGAGCATATCTGAATTTAAACACAGAGTTAAAGGTTGATTTTTTTTCCGCTCTTCATTTTTCATTATATTAAAATAAAAGGCATCATCGCGAATCAGTTTCCTTTTAGTCCTTTGAAAGATGAGATCGTCTATTAATTGGATTATCCGGGTTTCTCCTAACTCTTGGAGGCCTTTGTTTTTATGCTTCATTCAAAATGATTCTCCCTTCTGAATATTTAGGCTTACCATAAAATTAAAATTATATCTAACCTTATATACAATAATTTTTAAGGGAAGTGCTTCGCTTTTTCTTCCCCAAAAGTCTCACGCCTCTGTGGCTTAGTGGTAGAGCGACTGATTCGTAAACCGATAGCCGGTCGAGAAATCAGTAGGTCGGGGGTTCAAACCCATTGATTCATATCGGATTCTGGTGAAATACCCCCCAGAGGCTTTTTTACACTTCTTCCGCCGTAATATTCTTTTTAATCATTCCTAACGCTAAAACCCTAAATGCATCGTTTACATTCGCCCCCGTTTTCGCGGAAGTTTCCATGTATGTAATTGATAAATCTTGGGCCATTTTCTCTGCCTCTTCCCGAGTGACTTCTCTCTGGTCTTCTAAATCGATTTTATTCCCGATTATGAGTAGTGAAATTGAACTCCCTCAATTTAAACTCTCTCTTCTCTCTAATTTCAAAAACTTTAATTTAGAATAGTATTTAAAACATTCTTTAATAACAGATTACCCAAGATTGAGAAATACCTTGATTATATTATATATAAGCGATATTATTTATTAAATTGGGGGCGCAAGAAAAGACATTGTTATCCATGTTTGCCAGAAAGATTTCGAGAATGCGAACTTGACGCTAAAATATTTCCTGAAATCCGATATAGTATAAAATTATAGCAATGTATTCCTGATGGAGCGAATTCTATCGCGTATCTCAACCAAAAGCTCGTCTCTTTTTTGAATCTCATCTTTCAGGCCCATAGAATCGCTTGGGGGGAGGCTTTTACTTGGGTTACCTGGAGTATCGGCATAGTCTTGAATGTTTTGCGAGGAACGCAAATTCTTAAGGATAAAAGGG
>CAZDJH010000622.1:0-2110 GCA_964505645.1 uncultured archaeon
CTGTATTATCATGTAATAAAAACGATCCGACTTTTCCCTCCGTTCCATCTTTCCTATTAAAAGTATGAATCTGATGGATTTCCTTTACTCTCCCAACCAATACTATATTTTTCATTCCAGATTTAATATCTGATATATTCAATTCCATATCTTCTATTAAATCGCTATTTTGATCCTTAAGATCCACACCTAGTTCTTTTGCAATTACAAATAATGCTCCCTTATCGGAGATTAATCCCTTTAATTCTTTCTTTTTTTCCTCCACTCGTTCTTGGATTTCCTTTTTTGATAATCCAGTCTCTTCAATTATCTTTTTAATATAGTAATCTGTTTTATTCATTTTTTCTTCCACCAAACACATTTTTTGATATAATGTAATAAAAAAAAATTCACATAAAAATTAACTTATTAATTTATTAATTAATCTTCAATATAAATTTAGGGAGATAATAGATTTTTTGATATTTAAAAAAATTCTCTAAATAAAATATTCATAAAATACTCTCTGTATGAAAAGTAGGTTTATTATGAATCCAAATAATATTATTAATTATGAGTACTTTTGAAATTATTCCAGTTATTGATATCTTAAATTCGAGAGCGGTACATGCAGTTAAAGGGGAACGGTCAAAATATAAACCATTAAACTCTTATTTACTGGACTCTGTTAACTTTCCCAATGTTATAGAAACATTAATGGAAGAATTCAATTTCTCCACGTATTACATGGCTGACTTAGATTCAATTATTGATAATGTTCCAAATACACTTTTATTAACCGATTTTATGGACAAAACCAATAAGGTAACGATCCTTCTAGACCAAGGGATAGAAACGATAGAAGACCTTGATAGAGTCTCAAGTATCTCCAATATTAAAGTTATATTAGGCTTAGAAACAATTGAAGGGTTTGATATCATATCTGCGGCCATTAATCGATTAGGACAAGAAAATGTTTTAATTAGTATTGATATGTATAAGGGAAATTTATTTTCGAAAAATAAAAAAATATCTACTTATAAACCAATAGAAATTATAAGCGATCTAGAACAATTAGGTGTATCTAATATTATCTTATTAGATTTGTATCGTGTTGGTCAAAAAATGGGGGGAATTCCATCTCATTATAAGAGGATAAGGAATAAGTTTAAGGGAACAATTATCGTGGGTGGTGGAGTGAAGAACATTGCTGATGTGAGCTTATACTATGAACATAACTTTACAGGCGTTTTGATTGGAACGGCTTTATATGACGGAACGATTAAAAAAAGAGATATAATCTCCTTTTTTAATGAAATTAATTAGTAACAACAATTCCCAGATTCGTAAATTTAATTGGCTTTTTACACACCGGACATTTCCCTTCTGATTTAATATACTCTAACAGATGTTCTTTATGCGCTTTTTCTTCACAAACGGGACATTTTAGAAACGTATCCAGTATTTCGATCGTTTTTCCACAAACACTACATTTTTCCTTTGAATCTGAGCTAATCAAAATTCGCTCTTTCTTTCTATTGATTATAATATGTTCTGTATTTTCTGGAGTTGGATATACTAGTTTGAGGTCGTTTTTTGTATTAAAACAAAATACTAATCCCTCTTCTCCATCTTTTCTTTTCCCTAACCATATTAATTCCCCTTTAAAACTTGAAGAGTCTTTTTGTTCTAAAACCAATTCTACCTCCCGGTTTTCCATGACAAATGTCTGAATTACCTTAGTATAGGCCATATTTAAATTTTCAGATAAGGTTTCAATAACTCTCATCGGGTTTTGAAAAATCTGTGAAGTTATGTTAACTAAATTTTCTTTTTTAGGCGACATTTTTTAGAATTTATAATAATTTTTTAATTTCTTTATAATATTATTATATTAAAGTTTAATTAAAATTTATATTCTTTTTTAAAAATTAAAAAACTTAAAAATATATTTATCAATGATCATTTTTATTTTTAACGATGAGTTCTATAAAGAATAATATTAAATTATTAGTGAGCCCAAAAGATATAGAAGAAGCGAAAATTATATTAGACGCTGGAGTGGATTATATAGACTGTAAAAATCCTAAAGAGGGATCATTAGGAGCAAATTTCCCATGGATAATTCATG
>CAZDJH010000623.1:0-2108 GCA_964505645.1 uncultured archaeon
TATGTAACCTTAAGAAGGAGAATATTAATCTTGATCAAAATACTTTATAATTACAGAAAACATTTAGATGTGATTATGTATGGATTTAAAGACAGACTCAAAAAATGAATTAGAACAAGCGGCTTCAGAAAATTATACACAAAAAGTCAAGAATATTTTTCCAGAAACATCAATAAATAAAGAATTAGTAAAAAATACAAGAGTACGTGATTTGCCAAATTACATTTTTGAATGGCTATTATATAAATTTACTGATGATGGAAAGTTAACGCCAGAAAATAAGAAGAAGTTATATAAATTAATTGAAAAACATTATCCCGATTCTGAGAATATTGAATACTACAAATATAAAATAATCAAAGAACGAAAAGAACTAAATATACTTAACAGATATGAAGTAACTTTAAATGCCAGAACTGAAGAATATAATGTTAATTTTCCATTTTTTGCCAGTGAATCTCGGAATGTTCATATTATGGAAAATATTGTGGATCAAAACAAAGGTTTGCTATTAAACGGTCTTTGGGGAATTTCCACTATTAAACATGATCCAACAAAAGAAAAGCCATTTTTAATAACAAGATTCAGTCCAGTCCAGATAGAAGAGGTCTTTTTAAATGAATTTATTAAAGCAAGGAAACATTTTACCCTCCCAGAATGGGTAAATCTTTTAATTAACTCAATTGGATTAAACCCGAATCAATATAAAACCGCAGAAGAAAAAGTTTATTTACTTACAAGATTAATCCCATATGTTCAGAAAAACTTTAATTTAGTAGAAATGGGCCCTAAGGGAACGGGTAAATCATATTTACACAAGAATATATCCACCCATGTACATGTTATTGGGGGAGGAACTATATCAAGAGCCGAACTCATTTTTCACATGGGAAAAAAGAAAAAAGGATTGATGTTAACTAATGATGTTGTTGTTTTTGATGATTTTTCTAATATAAGAATTCGAGGAGCTGCAGAGGTCATTGGGAAATTGAAAAATTTTATGGCGGATGGAATTATTGACGTTGGTTCGTTTAAAGAAACTTCTAATGCCTCCATTGTAATTATGGGCAATATCGCACTTTCAGAATATGGTTTTCCTGCAAATAAATTTTATTTTAGAAAACTCCCTAAACCAATGCAAGAGAGTGCCTTTTTGGATAGGATATCAGCATTTATACCTGGTTGGAAATTACATCCCGTCCGACCAAAAGATTTATCAAGAGATTACGGTTTGATTGGAGATTGGTTTTCAGAGATAATGCATTCAATGAGGAAAAAAAGCTTTATTCCTGATGTAGAAAATATGATAAATTTCAAGGGATCTAATGCTAGGGTAAGAGATAGTGAACATATGAAAGCTACTGCGGCAGGCTTAATTAAATTATTATTCCCCAATGGGGAATTAGATTTAGATGATTGGCATTTCATAGCTGAGTTTGCTGTAAGTTTAAGAAAAAGAGTGATCGATCAGTTAGGACGCGTGGATCCCGAATTTAAGGATATAGAAATAGAATATGAAATAATTGAATAAGTTTAGATTGTTATTATGAAATTAGAAAACGATAAATTTTGTGTTGAAACCCCACAAAGAGACAATATTTGCAGTCTCTGTGGAAAAAAATTGGCTTATGTTGATTCTCCTTATGGTTCAATTCCCACATTAGAATTATTTAATACATTTAAAGCGGATATAATAAGGGACTTTCAGAAGAAAAAGTCAGAATTAAGAAAATCAATCAAAGCCAGGATCGATCGTAAAATTACCGAAAAAGAAGAACAACTAGATTCGATTTTTATAAGATTAAAAGAAAAGTTTAAACATTTTAAAGGATTAGTTCAAGAAAAATCATCTAAATTCCAAAAAATGGAAAAAAATTTAAATTTATTAATAGATGAAGCATATGAAAGCTTTTCCGTTATGTTAACGCTCTTTGTTGAATCAATGAACTCAATAGAAAACTTGATAGACGGTTATAACGAGGCAAAAGAGGACTTTTTTAAAGATATGCTTCCAAAAATCGAAGAAATCATAAAATTTCGAGAAGATTTTTATAAAATTCTACCAGATAGCAACATATATAATACCGGAAAACAGAAAATTGAAGCTA
>CAZDJH010000624.1:0-2089 GCA_964505645.1 uncultured archaeon
TACAAAAAAACAGATAAAGTATACATTTTAATTAAAAAGAAGTCAAAATGAGAACGAACATAATTGTCGCTTAAGGCGCTAATGTATTATATAGATACTCCTTTATGATAATCATTTAATTAGTAGTTTAGGGCATTTAATAAAGAGAAGGAATCAAGCTCCTAAAATCAGGAGCAAAAGACCAGGATGATTGCTTTCATAAATTCAAAAGTTATAAATGATGCTTTCTACTTCCCTTAGTAAGCTTTGACTTAATTCTGGATAATCTATAATTCCACCAATACCTTAATATCTTCGTGTTTCCGTTCAGCTAAATCTTTAAATATATCCGGCACTGATGCTATCCCCACTTTTCGAGAGATTATCGGTTTAACGTCAATTTGATGGTTTTTTATTAATTTCATAGCAGTAGTGAACGTGTCTTGAACATATCCGTACACGCCCCTCATCGTTATATTTTTTAACATTAACGAGATAAATCCTTTTATCTCAAAAGGGTCCACATGAAGCCCTATTACGGTTATCATACCGCCCCTCTTTATCAATTGTAGCGAAGTCTCTATGGATTCGGGAATACCAACGCAATCAAAAATGTGTTGGGGGCCAATTCTGTCCGTGCGCCGGTTTATTTTACCCCATTTCCTCGGATGAAAGACTTCCGCCGCCCCAAGATCCAGCGAAATCTCCTGTTTTGACTCAACAGGTTCCAATACGAAAATATCTGTTGCCCCAGCGGCATTTAAAATTTGAATAGTCGATAATCCAATGCTTCCCGCTCCGATTACAACAGCATTTTCCCCAACAGAGAAGTTTGATCCTTCTACAGCATATAATGCAACCGCTAATGGTTCGAGTAATGCACCCTCCTCAAAAGAAACTATATCGGGTAATTTGATTAATCTTTCAGCATTGACGTTAATATATTCTGCCATCGCACCATTAAAAGTTGTTCCTAATGCACTTGACCATTTACAGAGGTTCTCTTGACTATGTTTACACCAATAACAATTACCGCAGGGGAGGGTGGGATTTGCCGATACCCGATCCCCGATCTTCCATCCCTTAACGTTATCTCCGGTTTCCACAATCTCTCCGGAGAATTCATGTCCGATAACAATACCCGGCTTTTCCAACATCCCCGTTTTGAAGGATTCTATATCAGAACCACAGATACCGCAGTATTTTACTTTAATGAGGACTTCTGTGGGTGCGATCGAGGGCTTTTCTAAATCCTCCTTCACAACAAGGTTTTCCTTACTCTTAAAAAAGACTCCTTTCATCTACTTATATCATCTCTAACTAATAATCTATAATAAGTTAGTTGGATATTTATATTTATACCATATAAGGAGAGCTACCCAAAACCATAGTTCCTCGGTGATATTACTATTTAAGCTTTATACACAGAATTTTCATATGATATTGAAAATTGCTTCCTCATAGGATAACCCATTATCGGGATATTTTTCAATCCGAGTAAGACATTGCCCAGAATCATCAAAAAAATACACTACCGGAATTTGAGACACCATAAAGTTGGGATCATTAAATTCCGGAGGAGAACGAGGTGACCACCCATACTCATCTTCCGTACTCTCCATAGTAGTCTTCACCCCTCCTAAAAGAAAGAGTTTTAACCTTGCTGAATCAACACCCTCCACGATACGTATTAGGGAAGGCTTTACTTTAGCACAAGTTTTACACCAACTAGCACCGAGCGTTAAAATTTTCATTCTTAAATCAGAATTTTCCAATCTATCTCTAATTTGCAAAATAATTGAAGGATCTGGATGGTAAGCCTTGTAATTACTTCGGTGCATTATTTTTTCCTTCTTGGACCGAATATGATCAATATAGGCTTTACCTTCGAATAATTCCGATTTGATATCGCTCCAATGCAGGTTTTGTGGATTAAACATACGATTGGATCTATGAAAGAAAGGTTAAAAAAATTGATTTTATAAAATATAAATCCCAACTGCTCTTTTATGGGCTCCCATCAGTAGAGGGTTAACGAAATCAACGGAATTTTTTTGGGGCATTTTTGAATTATAGACCGAGAACTTTTAAATAGAAACACATTAGGTTT
>CAZDJH010000625.1:0-2075 GCA_964505645.1 uncultured archaeon
ATATATTCCTTATATGATTTGCCAAATCTCTGTTTCAATTCTTTTTCTTCTACGAATTTGATATGGATGTTCATACCTAAAATAAAGAGTAGACTAATGAATAGACTATAAATGGAAAAGTGGAAGAAAATGGAACCAATACTGATTAGAATTATGCCGTGATATGCTGGATGTCTTAGAATGGAATAAATCTCGTGATTTTGAACATTGGATTCCTCAGGATAATAGATATATATTATTGCCATATAATCGAATCCGAAGGTCTCTAAAGCCCTTAACAGCGTAGCAGCCCCTAGGATAACGGCGATAGACCCGAGTATCATTCTGGGGAGGGCTGTTGGATCATGTCCGTTAAATAAAAAAGATGTTAATGGATTAGCCATGATCCATGTAAGAGATGTTTCTAAAGGAGTCGGCGGGATTAAGTTAACCGGGATAAAACCATGAAGCATTGAAGCAACAAAGAACGGAATACCTGTAGTAATGTAAAAAATCACCTTTTGATACGCTTTTTTGCCGTATTTCTCGAACAAAGTATCTCGCTTTGCCCAAATACGACTTATCAAAAAAAGTCCCAACACTTCAAAGAGAAGGCTTGAAAAGATCGGCATAAAAGGTGAGGACGTCTTAAGAATTCGAAGTGAAGGAAATAATCTCGGTGAAACATCTAAAAAAACCATTATCCCTAAAGAAATTCCTAAGGAAAGGCTTGTAGCTAAAAGAAGGATAAGCATACGCTTTCCTCGATAATCTGGAACCTTTTCTAAAAACTTCTCAACTCCTTTAATTCTCATACATTATATAACTCTTGAAATGAAAAATAATTTAGTATAAAGCCATCCCCCTCTTAGTCCCGAAGTTTTGAACTTTCTCAGTTCCAAAGGAATTATTTAGTAGTCAACCGCTTTACTTTCTTCTTTATTTGAGTAAACAAACCATCCAGGCGAACCATAGGCTTTATGGGGTCTTCAATGCCCAATTTACCACTTTTTGCGGTGAAACTTTGAAGTGCTTTAAAAGATAGTCCTTATGTTGGTTTTCAAATTCAACTATTAAATCTGCCCCATCTAGAGCCCTCTGTGTTATTTGGTCTGGGTTGGGTTTTACATATTTCTTTACGTTCTCTCGTTCTAATAATTTCTTAACTCTACTTCAAACGCAGGGTGATACTTTCTGTTAAGCGCTTCGGCAACGTGACTCCTAAATCTATTCCTGGTTCAAATATACATTACACGGATCAAATTGAAAAAGAAAGCTCCTCCTACCTTTTTTATAGATAAAATGAAAACCAGAGAAAAAAAGGTTTATCCCTATATGAGATTTCTGCTTCAAGTATTACTAAATATAGTTTGAACTACCACGCCTCAAATTATAAATCTCTGAGAAAATAATTTTAATATTTTTAAGTTCTCTCTTCCGAAAGGAATAATTATTAAAGGGGAAACAATAAGATTTATTTATTTTGAAAAACCTCTGAGTGATAATACTCAAATGAGAAGGAAATATTTTTATGTCAGAGGAATACTCGGATAAAGTTGCCGACCAGGTTCAAAAGGAAACCAGAAGAATATTTAATAAATTTAGGCAGTCTGAATATTTTTCAAGTATGTATAAGTATTGCCAGCAAGAAGCGGATTCGGTTGTGGAACAATTGGGCTTTTTCCTTTACGGTTATGAATTAATACAACCAAAGGATTGGTCTCTAACCCAGTTTATAGGACAAGCCTATAATATTCAACGCAAATGTATGTATTCCAAAAACTTCTTTAAAGCCCTTCCCAAAGTCATTTACCATTTTTCTCTATTTTGCGAAGAAAATGGTATTGGGGAGTTTGATAAGGAAGAGATTGAAATATACTACAAGGATTTGAAAAACGGCATTTATGATGATACGTTTCACTCCAGTTGGGAGGATGGTTATCAAACCCGTAAAAATGCGTATGAAACTTTTTTTTAACTTTTGATATATACTTTCATATTATTTTTTATTTTTTTTATGTTATTGTGTTCCCAAAAGGTTCTTAATAGAGATTTTTCGTGTCAAAAATAAATACATAAAATATTTTTGTAATTCT
>CAZDJH010000626.1:0-2046 GCA_964505645.1 uncultured archaeon
TTTCCTTTATATCGTTTAATATATTAATACTATTAAGAATCGTCTTAACTTCTTCGATACTTAATTTATAAAGCTTAAAAACTATTGCGTTGAGGAGAATTTCCAACTTTTCAACTTTTTCAAGAGAATTTCTCAATTTAAAATCCTCATTATCGATTTTTTGATTATTGAGAAATTGAAAGAATTGTTTTTGAGTAAATTTAATTAAATTGTCAGAATTCTCCCAAATATTTGGTTTTATAACAGACAGCTCCGTTTTCTTAAAAATATGGTCTAAAGTAGAAACTTTTCGTCTTGAATTAAGTAAATTTTTGATTTCTAAATAAATAATCTCTACAAACTCTTCTTTTTGAGTAGAAATTTCTATAAGAAACGTTTTTTCTTTATGTTCTACACCGAATATTTTAAATCGATTGTCCTCTTCTATGGAGATTTTAAAATCAGAGAACTCTTCCTCTATGATAGGATTTTTCGAATCAGGAAAAATATTTACGCCAGCAATCCATGTCTTATCGAATTCTCCATCCCGTATGGCTTTTCTATCATTCAAAATAAGTTTTATTAGTTTAATCTTTCCATTTCTATATTTTTTTGAAAGTTTATCCCATAGTGTATTATATACATTAATTAACTTTTTGTGGAAAATTATTTCGGAAACTATTTCAGCAATATCTGATTGTTCATCCTCCGAGGCTAAGCAAATAGGCATTTTACTTAAGGGGTTGGCAAAGAACTCTAAGATTAATCCTTTAGATTTACCGGCAATCATATACCAGAATGTTAGAAGGTTCGAATTTAACAATCCTAATAGATAATTTATATTTAAATCACTAGATTTGGGGACAATGGCGTATAAATCTGTAGTTCCATAATATCCTCTTTCATCTAAAGCAAAACGATTCTCTTCCGCTCTATATGGACATAGAATCTTTTTTTTCGTATCTTCAAATAATTCTATATTCTGTATTCTCTGATAACCATACCAAGGATATTTCAAACCATCATAATCATATCTTTCTTCCAATTCTTTTTTGAAGACCTCCATGTAGCTTAATAACCCTGGATTATCTTCAATCTTATCTCTACCCTCTTGAAGGGGTACAGTATATAAAAGATAATCTTTACTCTCTTCTAAAACATATTTGTTTATTCCACTATTAGTTATCAATGGTTTCAAGTATTCTTTTTCTATTTGGTGCCTTGTGTTGGTTTTTTTATCTTTAATAATGATATATTCGTCCTTTTTTTTGATCCAGTAGCCTCTTCCATTATTAGAGTCCTTATCATTTACGATTCTGAACTCTTTCTTTCTGCCTGGCACCACACCTTGACCGACTTCGCATAAATCGCCTAAATTAGATTTATTATGTTCGATGTTTTCGATGACTTGTTTTTTATTTAACTTTGACAAAACCCATTTCTCGTTGCTTAAATCGCTTTGATCTACCCAATAAACATCTATATATTCGTCCGAATATTCATCTTTGCTTATATTCGTAGTGATATGACTCAATAGTTTTTGATTATTTTGATTTAAAGTTTCTTCAGAATAATTCTTTTTGCAGTAAACATATTTTAATTTGTTTTCCTCGGTTTGGCTTTTATTGAATACTAAAATACAAGTATCATTATCAGCATCTTCGAATATTTTCTTCACTGCCCCAAACCTAATTAGAATTTCTATATCGCTTTTTTCTAAGATTTCTTCTCTTAAATTATCTGCGTAATCGTTTTCAATCCAGTAATCTTCAATAATAAATCCACATTTCCCTGAATTCTTTAACAGATTCAATTTCTTTTACATTTTTATAGTTATGATTTTGCGAAGCTTTCAAACCAATAGTAAGTTCGGCATATTTAGCTACACCTTCCAGCCATTCCCTTTTTTGTTCGTAATGAATCATTTCAGCAGGCAGGCTTGACTTCTCCCTTCGTTTGGTTCGTTTATCCAGTAATTGCGTAATAGCTTCAACATCAGATGTTTTACTTTCGGTATTAAATGCCTTAATTAAAAGATTAATTTCATTTGGCCAACCATCTGCATTT
>CAZDJH010000627.1:0-2040 GCA_964505645.1 uncultured archaeon
CTCTTTCTCTTTCTCTTTCTCTTCATGGGATTTTTCCAATTTTTCTTCAATTTCTTCAATTTCCAACTTCTGAAAGATGGGGGTTGCTTTCTTGATTTTTCTACCAGCATTCACAGCGTTTTCACCGATACTCTGCCAACCCAACTCGTTCAAGTTCTTCTGATAATTTAATAAATCTAAGATCTTTTCGGAGGTATCAGGTATAAACGGTCCTAAAAGAATTGCTAAACTATATACAAACTGGGCACACAAATTGAACACATGTCCCGCCTCTTTTTTATCTTCCTTTATCATATGCCATGGGGCTTTGTCATTTAAGTAGATATTCCCCTCTCGGGCAAATTCAACAACATCGCGGAGTGCCTTTTTCATTTCGAAATTATCTAAGGAATCACCGACTTTTTGGGAAATCCCGGAGAGACGTAATAGAAGTTTCCTATCCCTACCATCTAACTCTAGCTTTTCGGGTATTTCTCCGTCATAATGTTGATTTATAAATGTAAGCGTTCTATGGACGAAATTACCAATAACATCATTCAATAATTTCATATTATTCTCGAATTCCGACCAGAGAAAAGACGTATCACTTTTTTCAGGCCTATTATATACCAAATTAAAGCGCCAATAATCTAGGGGTGCAAGATCTAATGCTTCATTAATCCAAATTCCGACTTGTCGAGATTTCGAGAACTTTTCATTTTCATACATCAGAAATTCAGTAGACGATACATTATAGGGAAGGACTAACCGTTTCTCCTTCTTTTTATCCTCATTATACGCCATCAAAATACCGGGGAATACTATTAAATGAAAAATGATATTATCTTTTCCGATGAAATATACCGTTTTGGTATCTTGATCTTTCCAGAAGTAATCAAACTTCTCGGGTTTGTTGATGATTTTTTCAGCCCATTCCTTTACAGCAGAGACATATCCTAAAACCGCTTCAAACCATACATAGATGGTCTTTTTATCGGCACCTTCAAAAGGTGCGGGAATGCCCCATTTCAAATCCCTAGTAATCCCGCGCTCTGGAAGTCCCTCATTTATACTATTTAAGCACACTTGACGCGCGTTTGGGGGGATTTTTGCGTTCCCTTCTATTAATTTTGCTAACCGCTCCTGTAGTTTAGGAAAATCCATATACCAATGTGTTGTTTTTTCTATTTCCGGCCTTTGGTCACAAATCGCACATCGCGGTTCCCTCAATTCGAGAGGTGTGATTAATTTTTGACATTTATCACATTGATCGCCGCGGGCATTTTCATAACCACAATGAGGACAAATTCCTTCCACAAATCTGTCCGGAAGATATAACTCATCATTTGGACAATAGAGTGTTTTTATCTCCTTTTCGAAAATATACCCATTCTTTTGTACCTCAAGGAAAAAATCCTGAACGAAATCAATATGAACAGAATTATGAGTCTGCGTATAATTATCGTAAGAGATTTTCCAACGCTCAAATAATTCCTTTATTACCTTATGATTTTTCATTGCCAGCTTTTCTGGGTCTACACCCTTTCTTTTAGCAGTGACGGCAACTGGAGTTCCATGCATATCTGAGCCAGAAACAAAAACAACTTCCTCACCAATCAACCGTAAATATCGAGCAAAGACATCAGCAGATAAGACGCTCCCTATAAGATTACCTAAATGAGGGATTGCATTAACATATGGCCACGCAGATGTTATAATCCATTTTCCATTTTCATCATTAGACAAATAACACTACCTCCTTGAAATAATTAATATCAAATTAATTATAAGTATAGGAACTTAAATATAATAAGGACTCCCAAAATAAGAGTTTTGTTATATTAAATCATAACAATTGCATATTTAGTTATATTCAATTATCATCTGATTTGATGAAAAAAATGGAATAGATTTATTTTTTAATGGGGTTTTCAGAAAGTAAATATCCACAGTATCGGCAAGCATGGATTTCTTCATACATTTTCTCTAAACATGGTTTATGATAATATGATTTACAATTATTGCATTGATATACTTTATATTGTCCAAGAAATATGTTTC
>CAZDJH010000628.1:0-2040 GCA_964505645.1 uncultured archaeon
CTGAATTTGAATTGTTTTTTGAGGATTGACTGACAGACTTCAAGATTAAGAAAAAGCTTATTTTGGGCAAATGCCTCGGAACGAGGCATCCTATTCGTTTTGTCAATTCTCTGAGAAGATATGCCAAAAAGCATTCGTGTTGCAATCGGACTTGAACGCCGCCCGCAATATCGCCCTCGCGTAGGAGCGGGAAGAGGGCACGCATATCGATGTGGTTATATGCCATTGTCGAGACCGTCCGTTGTCGGTCCCTCAAGAGGAGACTTGTGAATGTCAACAAATGTCCAGATTTTTAGCAACGGTAGATCGATAACACAATAGGATTATATTTTGGATAAATTGAGGCGATTTATGGGGAAATTAGCATTATTCTTAAGGTTATTTTAATTATCAATCCTAAACCCCTTAGGGATTAAAAATGAATAAAAACATTAAGAAGCTCGTGAAACTTACCGAACACTGGGCAGAACATAATGACTCGCACCGGGAATCGTTTGAGAAATGGATGGGCATTGCCCAAGAAGAAGGACTGAATCAAGTAGCGGACTATTTAGGAAAGGCAATTGAAATGATTGATAAGAGTTCGGACTACCTACGGAAGGCAAATTCCGCCCTTGAAGAGTAATTCATCGCCCTAAAATTTCTCTCTTATACCTTTTTTTCTCTTTTCCTTTTTAGTATTGATAATATTCTTCGCACTAGAAAGACATACTAATCTAAAATGGAAGGAAGGAAAAATAAAAAGACCGCCCCCCTTTTTAATTTTTATCGAAAAAGAAAGGAGAAAATTATAAGAACATATGGATTAGCGGGGTTAGCTGCTCCGTAAATACTTCGATATATTCATCGATTAAATTGGGGTTTTCCGTTAAAATCCATAGATATACGGGAATATCGTGTTCGGAATAATTAAATAGCATTTCGCCCCGAATTGTAAAATCATTACTCGGGAAATTAACATTGAGCATGTTTTCGCGTTCTAACCCTTGCGACTTATAAAAGTTTGAAAGCGTGTGCAGCATGAAAGCCGAATTGTTCAAGATATCCTCTTGCTTGTCTTCATGCTGGTAACTACCGAAGATAAGGTCGTCCAAAGAAATAAGGCTTGCCGCCCTTCCCTTCGTTTTTTCTACGAATTCCTTGAGAATATTATCTATGATGTCGGATGTATGGGAGATTTTCTTCAGTGCCGAGCTGAACATGAGCATCACGGAATTCTTTTGATAAATGGTAGTATCGAAGTAGTCTGCAGACACATCATCAAACTTTTTAATGATAGGGTCGAAAAACTCCTTAATCTTGTTAATATTTTGTTCGAAGGTTAAACTTTTGCGGAAGTCTGGGTCGGATTTATGGAGGCAAATTTGAATCGGCGGATATTCTTCGAGCTCTTTAAAGAGGTCTAAGAGGTCGTTAAAGTATTTTGCTGATTCTTCTAACCTTGCGGTGTCTTGAATATCAATTACATAAATAATCATATCAACATCCGTAAAGTAGATTTCGGGCTGATTGATATAGTCTTTTCTATAGACTTCTTGGCCACCTAAATCCCACGAAATAATAGGGAATCCAAAAAAATTCAATTTTTCTCGTTTCACACCTTTAGTAGGTAAGAGAGATTGGATTGTACTGAATTTATTTTGAAGAACTGCGAGTATACTTGACTTTCCGCCGTTATCCAAGCCGAGTAAAAGAATCTTTTTAAGCTGCTTCAATTCATTGCGAACTGCTTTTATTACCACTTCAGCGACTTTAATCCACTTTTCCAACATTCGCGGTAAAATACCTTCGATCTGTGGGGGATTATCTGCATGCAGATTTGCTAAATCTTGAACGGTTTCCACGCCGTTCTCTTTTAATTTATTTGCTGAAATACGGTCTATTCCAATTAGGGTTTCTGGCTCATATTTCAAGACTTCCCCCACAATATCGATGTTAACATCGCTTTTAAAAAATTCTTTTATTGCCTTTTGTTGTTCGTCCCCATTATTCTCATTACTCATTTAGTATCACATTTAAATTTTAATTCTTATATAATTA
>CAZDJH010000629.1:0-2031 GCA_964505645.1 uncultured archaeon
GTTGCGGTCAAAAACGATTAATAATTTAAATTATTTAAATTAATGAAATTAATGAAATCAATGAAATTAAAACCAAAACCACTCAAATTATCCAAATCTCGCTATTTAATAACATATTTCATTATTGACGAGCTTATGGGCTTATAAACGTATAATCCCACCGCCCATTCCTTTAGCATCCAAATGAAGCAGAACATGTACTATTAGCCGCTATAGAAATTGGATAAGTAATAATACCAAAACTGAGTGGGTTTATTCGTAAAGATCACCCTATAGAGCTTATACAACCCTTTTGGATATAACAGAAAGATCATCAAAAGAATGCGATAAAGTTTAATCAGCAAAAGTCCGTCTTTATAACCGAGACCCTGTAAGGCTTTTTTTTGAATAAGATAGGTGTATTGTATGGTTAATTTGAGATGTTTTGATTTTACTTGATTTTGACTTAATCTGTATTTGATAAGGGGGTATTCTAAATTTCTCAACTTCCAATTTACGCCAATTCTGAGCCAATAATCATAATCGTGACACACCGGTAATTTGGAATTATAATATCCTGATTGATTGACAACCTCTTTACGTAAGACGACGGATGAATGGGGGATAGGATTAAACATTGTGATAACTTTTTTAATCCCTTGGTCGGTGAGGGGATATCTCCGAAATCCAATTATCTTAGATTGTGAATCGATGAGATACTTATTACTCCCCACTAACCCATACTCGGGGTTATTTTCCAAAAACTCCACCTGAATTTCTAGCCTTCTCGGATGGGCAACGTCATCGCTATCTATAATCGCAACGTATTTCGAATCCGGAGAACTCAACCTCAACCCCTTATTGCGCGTTTTAACTATTTCCTCGTTTTTCTCATTCCTATATGGTTTAATTCTACCATCTTTTTTAGCATATTGTTGAATTATGTCCCAGCTATTGTCCGTAGAGCCATCATCAATTATAATATATTCGAAATTGGAATAGGTTTGATTCAATATACTTTCGATAGTTTCGGAAATAAATCTTTCTCCGTTATAATTCGGAGAAAAAACAGTTATAAAAGGTTCATCATTACCCATAATTCGCATGATCTCTTTTTTAATTACTTATGACTAATGACTGATTTAATTTTTCTAACCTATTATTTTTTATTATCTCCCAAAAGGATTAAAACGCTTCTATTTTGGAGATGAATTCAGTAATTTTAGTACGGAGAAAAGGTTTTTCAATAATGTTTAATGTTTATAAAATTATAAAATTATTAATAGTAATCTAATGAACATCATTAGATAGAAATATTAGGATTAGCGTCATTATTTTTAATAAAGAAAATATATATTCTATATGAATGGCCCCTTAGTTTCAATAATTATCCCAACCTATAATCGGCCTACTTACTTGAAGAGAGCAGTCCTATCTGCGCTAAATCAAACGTATAAAAATATTGAAATTATTATCGTTGATGATAATTCTACCATGAATCTTTTACCTATCATAGAGCAGTTCAATGATAAGCGAATTGTATATGAGAGAAATAAAAGAAATCGGGGGCCTGCTTATAGCAGAAATAGAGGGGTTAGAGTTTCTAAAGGAAAATATATAAATTTTTTGGACGATGATGATGAGTTATTATCGAAAAAAATCGAAATTCAACTAAAACAATTTAAAACTTCAAATGTACAAAATGTAGGAGTTGTATTGTGTGATATCGAATATAAGAGATTGAATATAAAAGGAATTAAAAAAAACCATATGAAAGGAGATGTATATAAAAATCTACTCCGAAGTTATAGTATTTATGGAATACATAGCATGCTAATAAAGAGAAATTGTATGGTAAAATTAGACCAAAATCTAGAATCAAACGAAGATTATGATTTAATGATAAGGCTCGCAAGGAAATGCAATGTTGAGTATGTTCCTAAATGTTTGGGCGTCGCTCACTCCTCCGCGAATCAAATTACTCTCAACTACGAAAGGAAAATTAAATCAATTAAATACCCTATTCCAAAACCACCAAGAGTTAATAATTTA
>CAZDJH010000630.1:0-2021 GCA_964505645.1 uncultured archaeon
GCATCAGAAAGCCAAGAGATCTTATTGATAATTTCCTCCCCGGTCTTAGATATGGATTCTACCAGATACCGTTCTCCCAAATCAACTAAAAATATGTCAAAATCATCCTTTTCAAAAGGATGTCCCCCTACAGAGGTACAAAAGCAAGTCTGTCGGGGAGTATTGCAGCCAATACCAATCAATGCGGTATTTTCTCTCTTTCGTAGGAATAATGTATCATCATACTCTCCAAATTCAAAAAAGTTTTTCATTAGGTAAAAACTGTGAGCATCACAAGGTCTTATCCCAAATATTATCCGTTTTTCTTCGATATCTTCGGGATCTTGAATTTCAATCTGATCTCCTTTCTTTCTATATTCGAAGATGACTTCTTTTTGAGGAAATACGACGTTTTTTGGGGGTATTTTTGAATTATAATACTCTAAAGTGAGATTTTCTGGATTTGAAACGTTCTTAAACTTAATGTTGCCCTTCTCTTCAATAGGGCCGTAGAAGTTATAATCTCCATGTAATTCATTGTATAATTTTGTAATCTGCTCCTTCGATAATAATTTCTTTTTCATCTTTTTCCTCCTTTATTCTTCTTCTAACATAAATTCTTGTTTATCTTCCATTTTAAATTGATGCATGGGCGGAGGAGTTTCGGGGTCTAAACCGCTAATAAAATCAAACCTCTCCTTTACGATTTGCTCTAACTTCCGTGTTATTAGTTGCACATCGATCCCCATTGGGCATACGGAGGAACATGAACCGCAAGCGACACACCGCCCGGCTAAATGCATTGCCCTAGCCAAATGAAACACCATTATCTCTGATTTTCCGGTAGTCTTTCCAAACCATCGTGGCAACTTTTGATCGACAAAGCATAAATTACAATAACACATTGGACATACCTCTCTGCACGCATAACATCGTATGCACTGACTTAAGAGATCTTTCATATAATCCCACCTTTCTTCGGGGGTTTTAGATTCGAATTCAATAATATCAGTATAATCTTGGTCTATGGCAGAAATCTCTTGAAATTCAAATTCACCAACACAAATATTATTTAACCCAGTAACTTTACATTTCTTACATAATTCATTAAGATAATCCCCAACTAAAAATCTCTTCTCAAATGACCTTCCTTTCAAGATTAATTCATCATCTGATATCGAAGCTTCGAGTATTTCCTCTTGTCCGAGCTCTTTTAATATTCGGCTTCTATTAATATTCCCATTACACGGAATTCCTATAATTTTAATATTTTCCAGTTCAAGTTGTTTTTCGGCGGCAAGATGAATCAGAGCCCTTCCAACACACCCCTTCGCAACTATTCCCACCCTTAGATCTATCCCCTCTTCATCTTTAAGATTAGGGCTTCTGGGAACTAAATACTTAGCCAAATTGATAGAGCAAAAATTGTTCCAAACCAGTTTATTTACATCTTTTTTGTCTCTAATAAGGATGGGACTGCTCCTTAAGGGAATCGTTCCCTCGGAATAACCTATTATTGCATCCACTTGTTCTTCACTTAATAGTTCCAGTGCTTTTTTTTGGATTAGTTCTACTATATGTTTATTTTTTTCTTGGATACTTGCCAATTATTCAACACCATCCTTAAATTTTGTATTTGGACCTAATTTTTTTACCTTTTTTGAAACTTTTTTAATTAGAGTTGCAAACCGTTCACCTTCCGCAGCTGAAACCCACATAAAATGAACTCTGTCTGGATGAATTCCGAAGAATGTAATTAATTCTTTTAAAATTGCGAACCTCCTACGAGCAACTAAGTTCCCGCTAATATAATGGCAGTCACCTGGGTGGCAGCCACTGACAACAACGGCATCCCACCCATCGGTCAGACTCTTAAGTATAAAGAATGGATTAATCCGACCCGAGCACGGAACTCGCACAATTCTAATAGTAGGGGGATATTGTAATCGACTTACTCCTGCCAGATCGGCGCCCGCGTAAGAGCACCAATTACACAAGAACGCAATAATTTTAGGTTGCCATTCCTTCATTTCTCTCGATTC
>CAZDJH010000631.1:0-2017 GCA_964505645.1 uncultured archaeon
TCAAGGGGCTCATACGTGCGGACTCGCAAACTGTTCCGGTCGATACCCAATTTTTCTTGATACTGGAAGAAAATATATGCATTTATTAAAAATTGGATTATGTTTTTAAGTAGCAGATTCTACTTATATTATAGCGATTAAAAAAGGGACAAAATTGAAATTTAAAGCAAACAAGTTTCTTACTCTAAAATTAGAGAAGGGAATGACCCACATCTACGTGGACGGAGAATTGTTTTGGCATTACAAATATTTATTTTTATATCATGTTAAATTCTGGCTCAGAAATTTTGACGAAATAAAGTCGTTGGATGATGCAATAAAGGAATTAAAAAACTTGATAGGCTATCATCCTGACACATTCGAGAAGAAAATGAATATAATAAAAATGTTAAAGCAAAATAGCTTAAAGCCAAAAGAAGAGAGGATCAATGATCCCGCAATGGAAGTCAATGACTATATCTTAAAAACATGGGCTCAGCAAGGTTATAAACCTACCTTAATCCCCCAGAGAATGTTATTTCCGCTCTTAAAAAAATTATCAGAAGCCGGCGATTCAAAAGCTTTAAAGGTTCTCAGGGAGGAGATGAGTAAAGGTATAATTGAGAGTGATCTTAAAAAATTTAATCGATTTTTAAGCGAGGGTTACTTTGATTTTTTTTCCAAGAAAGATATTATTCATATTAATAAAGCGATAAAAATAGAGGGTTATTTAAACGATTCTCTTGAATGCTTTAATGATTTAAGAGAATTAGCAAATTTAGGAATAAATAAGGCACTAAATGTTTTAAAAGAACAAATAATTACAGCATTTTTAAAGAAAGATGAAGAGACGATCTTTTTTATTTTTCGAGAAGGCTTTATTAAGTATTTAACGGAGCAAAAAATAGAGTATATATTAAAAAATTATGATTTTGAAAAACTATTGGGGGATGATTCTACTAGAGAGTTAGCATTATTCCTATTATTTACAAATCTAAAAATTCCGAATGCAAAAGAAGTGTTAAAATCTTTTTTTTCGAAATATCTAATTAATGGTAAGTCGATAGAAGAATTTTTGTATAATTTCAAGAGTATAGACCCCGATGAGGTAACCATTAGAAATTTCTCTAAAAGGGAGGTTTTAAATATGTATAAAACCATAATTCAAAAAGTAGATTTTGTTAATGTATCTCGTCTTTATTCTTATGATATATTTTATGAGAATTATTTATACTATCTCTTTGGGATTGATGAGCGATTCGGATCCGAAGATTTAGATTATCTTTTCGAAGGTTTTGACTATAACCAGATTACTGATTTAATAAAGCGAGAAGAAAAGTTTTTTCCAAGAGTGATTACTGATTTTTTAGAGTTAATACGTATGGATTGTTGGGATTCTAAGGTATTTGAAAGAATAAATAATATCGTAATAAAAAAAGTTTTTGAAAACAACCTAGGGGAAAAATGGTTTGATTCATTATTAACATCCGGAATTTTATATTTCGCGTCCGAAGAACAATTAAATTCATTGAATGTTGAGAAATATACCTTTGCAGACCAAATTGAGTGGGGAAGTGACATTCCCGATTTAATTCGACATGTCAAATCTCTTAAAAAAATTAGGATCGCTTCCTATAATGGGCCAGAATTCGAAAGATTGCCGGATTGGATTAATGAATTAAGTAATCTTAGAGAAGTGGATTTAGAATGGGCAATCTACCTTAAAAATCTCCCGAAAACATTTCTACAGTTAAAAAACCTTAAAATTCTCATTTTACCCACTTCTGTAAAATTTGAAATTCCCGAATGGCTCTATCAAATGAAATGGTTAGAGGAAATAAAGGTCAACTTGGTGTTTGCCGAGCATCCACATTTTCTTAATTTAAGGCCTTATATGGATGTATTAGAGAAGGAGGGATTCAAAAAGGTCGCTGACATACTTAGGGGCTTAGGTTATAAAAGCTTTTGTCGAGAATTTAAAAAGGTACAGGATTTTTCCTTCATCTACTTTTATTTTCATCTATTTTTTAACTCCTCT
>CAZDJH010000632.1:0-2017 GCA_964505645.1 uncultured archaeon
AGTTGATAAATTAAACAAAGCAAAAGTAAGGAACACATAGGATAGTATTTTAACTTTATTGGTTCCCCTAATGTAGGCGTAAAATACGGTACTTGAAGCCGTAAAAATAGATGTTAAAGCTAATATTTCGAGAAAATAGGAAAATTGTAAGTACAGTTCTCCATACATTACAAGGAGAATAAACTCCGAGAGAAAAAAGAGTCCCCCTCCGATAAATAGAATTATTATTAGGTTATATTTAAATAACAAATTATATATCTTTTTTATCAATTGTGAGTTGTCAGAGTTCTCATTGGTCGCCAATCGAGAGAAGGAGTTTGTTAAAGGAAATAAAAAAGACTCAGAGAGACTCTCCGAAATTACTTTAAATTGATATGATAATTTATAGCCAGCGACTATACTTGGTCCATTGAAATAAGAAATTATTAGGGATTTGGTTTCCATCTCCAAGTTTCCCCGATAATTTGCAATACTTGTAAAACTTCCGTATCTAAACAATTGGCGCATTATTTCCTTCACATCTATTTCTTCTCCTTCATTTATTTCAATTCCAACATAATACTTGACTATTAACAAGCAATACAGAAGGAAAGGTACGATTACAGATATAACCCTTATATACGCGACATATGACAAATTATTGATTATTAAGAAATTGGGGAGGATGAATGCCATTATTAATCCCCCGATATACATAATATAGTGAAGAATGATGATAACGATCATGGTTTTATATTTATTTAGACTACGGTTTATTGAATAGAAGATAAATTCTAAATCTTCTATAATTATCATTGGAGATAAGATAAAAAACAAATTTACGTTATCTCTTAAATTAATGTTAAAGATATATGGAAAAAAAAAGCATAAAGACATTATTAATGTAAAAATAGGAATTGAAAACAATATTTTAATCAATATAGAATACTTAAATAACGCTTTCACATGTGTTTTCTTATCTAATTCATTATATTTAGGGATTAAATAATCTAATGTGTCGTGTAATCCAGGCGGTAAAAATCTCAGTAATAGGTTCATAAAATAGACATAGGCTAATGCGATTAACAAGAAACCCCATGATGTTGGATTCAATAATCGAGCTACTAAAATCGCTGAAATAATATTTAGAAAAAAACCACTATACTTTCCAATAAATGAAAGCGTTAAATTGCTAAATAAGATGCTTTCTTCGCTATTACTTTTTCCTTCCATTGAAATTGTAAGGATAACATTATCATTAAATTTTATGTTTATTTTTTTCTTCTTACCAATAGAATAGATAATAATCCTTAGAATGGACTTATTCTAATCTAAATATCTTCTTTAGGAAGTAAAATATAAAACAAGAGAGAATGGATTTAATAATTTTTAAAAGGTTAACATAAGATGTTCCAAATTTCCTAGGAAAAACATTTACAGGGACCTCTTTTACTCTTACTTTCTTTAAACCTGATTGAAATAAGATCTCTGTTGTTAATCCCATACCCTTATTCCGTAGATTTTCAAAAATATGTAGCACTCCCTTTTTAAATGCCCTAAAGCCACTCTGATTATTTCCCACTCTAATCCCAAATAAAAAATTAAGGACAAGTTTTATCATAATTTCACCCATTTGAGTGTAGAATGGTACCATATAATAATAATCTCCCAAATATCGGGACCCGATTACTATATCAGCACTATCATCAAAGATTGGTTTGAGAAGTTGGATGATGTCTCGCGGATCGTGTTGACCGTCTGAATCGAGAGTCACAATAATATCCCCTTTGGCATATTTAAACCCAGTTAGGATAGCTTGCCCATAGCCTCTATTATTCTTATGTTTAACTATTCTAATTTTTAAGTCATCACGATTTAAATTTTTAATCTTATCTATACTTGAATCTGTTGAACCATCATCGACAATAACTACCTCAAGATTCCTAATTTTAGGGATTTTTCGTAGGACGGATTTTATTGTTTTTTCTTCGTTATAAAGTGGAATAATAATTGATATTTGTTTACTATTAAAATTCAA
>CAZDJH010000633.1:0-2012 GCA_964505645.1 uncultured archaeon
ATCGAAACAGGAAACCATTCAGACGCTAATTTTGGGATTGCTTTCGATATTGGAACTACAACGATAGTAGGATATCTAATTAATCTTAATGATCAAAAGATTTATGCCGTACATTCAAAATTAAACCCTCAAACAGCTCAAGGGGAGGATGTAGTATCGAGAATGAGCTATATTAAAGATCATAAAGATGGACTCCAATTTCTCCAGAATGCAGTAATAGATGCATTAAACAATATCATTGATAAAGTATGCCTAAAAGCCAAGATAACTCCATCGCAGATATATGAAGCGACTATAGTAGGTAATTCGGTTATGCACCATATCGCGATAGGATTGAGCCCAATTCATATTGGGTTAAGTCCCTATGTACCGGTTGTTCAGCAAGGTATGAATATTGAAGCAAAAGATATTGGATTGAACATTTCTAAGTATGGAAATATCTATACGCTTCCCCTTATTGCAGGATTTGTGGGCGCCGATACCATGGGAGTGATCCTTTCCTCGGAAATCTATAAACAAGAGGCATTAACTTTGGCAATAGACATCGGGACCAATGGGGAGATTGTTTTGGGAAATAAGAGATTTTTAATTACGGGAAGTTGCGCGGCAGGCTCGGCATTAGAAGGGGCCCAAATTACCCATGGTATGAGGGCCGCGGGTGGGGCGATTGAGGCGGTCAGAATTAACCCGAAAACTCTTGAGGTGACTTATAAAACCATCAAGAATAAGAAGCCCATCGGAATTTGCGGTTCTGGGTTAATTGATGCGGTCGCCGAGATGTTAAAGGCTAAGATATTGACCAGAAGTGGTAATTTTAATAAAGATAAATTGGACCACGAGCGTTTTTTGGTTGAAGGAAATAAAAAGGAATTCGTTCTGGCATATTCGCATGAAACGCCCTTGAATTCACCCATAACAATATCGCTTGATGATGTGCGGGAGATTCAAATGGGAAAAGGGGCATTTTATTCGGGAACGCGATTAATGCTCAACCATCTCCGCACAGAATATGGAAAAAAGTTTGAGATCGAGCAGATCTTCTTGGCAGGCGCCTTCGGTAATTATATCGATAAAGAAAACGCACGGTTTATTGGTATGATCCCAGATATCGAGTCGGATAAGATTCATCAAATCGGAAACGCGGCAGGGATCGGTGCCCAATATTGTCTTATTAACAAAGAGTACCGAAAAAAAGCGAAAGGACTCTTAGATAAAATTGAGTATTTAGAAATCGCCATAACGAAAAAGTTCCAAAGAGAGTATGCAGAGGCGATGTATTTCCCCCACATGAATTTGAACTTATTTCCAAATCTTCCTGCATATCAAAATATTCCTAAAAGGTAATTCATAAAGTAAAAAGGGGAGTCATTCTTTTCGAAATTTATTGGGTTACATTGATTCTTATAAAAATAAACTCTACTAATCTTTAAGGTTCTTTTCACACTCATTATTAATACAGTATAAATTTCCGCATAAAATCCTTATGAGAAATAATAGATTGAGATGAAACTTCCTTAAATAATAAAGAATAGATTTTTGAGAACGAATTAATAAAGTCTTATTAGGAATTTAAAATAAAATCAAAACAAAATATGAGGAGATGAGATTAGATGAGTGAAAATAGAAGCGAAATCGAGATTAAAAAAGAATTGGATGCGACCGGACTATTTTGCCCTGAGCCACTTCTTGTAATGGAAGACCTTAATAAATCAGTAGAAATAGGTCAGTGCTTTAGGGTGCTTTCTGACGACCCCCAAGCTGAAAAGGAGTTCAAGCATTGGGCAGACAAACATAATGTTGAAATTATAGACCATTTCAAAAAAGGAGATGTAATGACTTTTACATTTAGGAAGAGAAACTAACTTTATGGATATAAGACATGATATATCTAATTTATATTCCTATTTTTTAAAATCTATATTATTACATACATGTATATGCAATAATCAACTTTTTGATTTTCTTTATTAAATCATGAATTAATTATACATAGATTTTATTTAAAAAGAAAA
>CAZDJH010000634.1:0-2000 GCA_964505645.1 uncultured archaeon
ATATAGTGATATGAAATCTGAATCATTAAATAAACCTAATAAGTTATGGAATCCTAAAGATATATTAAAAACCTCTTTAAATTCTGCTTTAAACAAAATTAATGAATTTTTATGGAATGGTTTTGATAAAAGATATATTTGCTATGATAATGATCTTATTGGAAGAGACAGATTTGAATTAATGCAGTATTTAATATCTCCTAATGATAAAAATATTTCTTTTATTGTTAATAGAAAGTCTAGAGGAACCAAAGGAGATTCAAGCATTTTTGTAACTGATACAATTATTCGGGATAACTGCCTAGAGGGAGCAAGTGGTTTATCTTCTTATTCTTTTCCACTTTTAATAAATAATTCAAAAGATTCAGACAATAGAGACCAACCCAAACCAGCAATACATTTTAATATTAGGAAAGAATTTAAGGAAAATTTAAATTATAAAAAAAAAATTGGTTATAAAGAAATATTCTTTTATATATATGGAATTCTATATACTCCTATTTACCGAGTCAGATATCATTTAGGATTACAAGAAGATTTCCCACGTATCCCTTTCCCTAAGGATATAAAATTATTTTTAGATATGGCGGAATTGGGAAAAAGATTAGTCCATTTACATATCTTTAAAGCAGAAGATATTGACCCAACTTGCTTTCCTATGAGTAATTCAACCGATTATAAAGTATATTATGTAAGAAGGAATGATAAGGATGACCAAAGTATACAAATTCCTGATACCTATGATCCCGTCACTCAAAAAATCTATTTTCAGAAAAGAACTAAGACTCAAAAGAAAAAAGAAAAACAAGGGGATCCTCTAAACGAAATTACATGGATCGGCGAAATATCTCAAGAAATGTGGGACTTCGAAATCGGCGGGAGGCAACAACTTAAAATGTGGTTATATCCCAGAAGATATTCTGAAGAACCCAAGAGAAAGAGGATTCAAAGACCCTTAAATGACGATGAGTTGGAATATTTCTTGAAAATGTGCGATGTTATCAAAAAAACAATCGAATTGCGACCAAAATTAGATGAGGTTTATAAGAAAATAGATCCATAATTATACTAAATCCTCGGGCACAATAACACAGCAAATTCGGAATTTTTTAAAAATAATAATTTTAACTTTTCATGTTGATAGAGTTGAAATTTATCACCTAAGATTTGTAGTGCTTTCTTCACATAATTACAATTATATTTTACTTGGTTGATAAGAAAAAATGAGTCATTCCCTTCCGGTATTACCTTTTCTATGGTACGCTTTCCTTCTAACTTCTTGAAATTTTCTTTTTTATACACATTAAAAAAGTTTTTTTGAAAATTATTAATTGTGTCGAATAGTATTATTTGTTTGTCATCAGTATACCCAAATCCCCCTTCTTTTTTTTCCCAATCATCCCCAAGTCTTTTTCTTAAAGCTTTAACTCTTTCACGCTCTAATAATATTGATATTAGATCCTTTTGGATAAACTTATTGTTTGAGCTGACTTCATTCTGAGAAGGAAATGAGGTTTGTGACATCTTAGAAGTTGATTTAGAATTCGCAGCATTCAACCTCTTGGGAGCCTCGCGCTTTACAGAAAAATAATTCTCAAGCGTTTTTTGTTTCATTTATTCAATTAAACTTTATGTTAATTAAAAAATCTATTATCAATCATCAAATAAATTAAATTATAACTATTAAAAATGAAATAAAAACAGAAAATTCATGATAGTAGATACCTAAGAAGAGCAAATTGAGTGTGCTTCTTACCAAATAGCAGAATATTTTCTCTCAGAAAAAGTATTTAAATTGCCTTTTTAAATTTGATTAAAAAATCTTTATAGGATACATCTAACAAGCGATAAATTCTTCTTTGAAGAATAATTTGCACGTACCCGCTTTGAGTATAGTCGGAAGCGTTGATACATATGGAAAGTTCGTTTCCCTCGATATAGTTGGACACGTCAATTTTATAAATCCTCTCCTCTGCAATCGTTAACTCCTCAATGACTTC
>CAZDJH010000635.1:0-1990 GCA_964505645.1 uncultured archaeon
CGAAACCCCCAAGTGCGGGTCCTCCGTCGAAACCCCCAAGTGCGGGTCCTCCGTCGAAACCCCCAAGTTCGGGCGCTCCGTCGAAACCCCCAAGTTCCGTACCAAAGAAACCGTCAAAACCAGCTTCACCATCGACATCTCCGGCACCCGAGGCAAGCCCTACACCTGCTCCCGCTCCAACTGAGGGGGGTGGCTTAAGTTCACTGAGAGACGAAATGTTGGGTGAATTGGACCGGCTCAAAAAGATCATGAATGGCGGCTAATCGCTTTTAACCAATTTTTTAATCCATCCTTTTTTTCAAATACATGTCCTAACAATTCGAAATACCTTTATGTGATATTGAATGGGATGTACGTTCTCAAAAAATATTGTTGAGCCCTAAAAAAGATTTTAGAAGGGAAAGATTTTAATATACTTTTGCTTTGTTTAATATTAAATACTTTAATTTATATATATATTCCAAAAGATACCTCTCTAAGAAGGATCTTTAACAAGGATAACAAAGGGATTTTTAATGAAAAACAGATGCGTTGTCATGGATATTGGTGCCTACAGTTCGAAAGTCGGGCTTGCGGGGGAGGATAATCCCTCACTCGTCTTTTTCACGAGGGTGGGCAAGCCTAAATACCGAAATTTGGACACTACATATATGAATCAAGAACAGGAACTCTACGTCGGGGATGAAATACAATCGATCGGATTATACAAGATATTTCACCCTATTCAAGAAGGCAAAATAGTCCATTGGAACTACTTCGAAAAGCTAATCAATTATATCTTTTATCGTCTTCGAGTGGACCCCACCCTCATAAATGTGCTGTTTGCCGTTCACCCACTGTTTCCGAAAGGAGATATTAAAAAGATGTTTGATTTGTTTTTGGGAAAGATTCAGTGTAGAGCATTTTACCCTATTCTGGATTCGATGTTGGTCCTCTATTCAGGGGGTTTCGATACGGGGTTGGTAATCGAGATCGGGGAAAGTAGTACTAGAATTATTCCTATCTATAAAGGTTATAAGATAAACCACGCGATTAAAATACTCAATATGGGCGGTAAGGTCCTTACCGAATATATGGCGGAACAAATTAAGAATAATACGCCCTATAATGTGGACTCCTCCATAAAGAGAGAGATTGTGAGGGCAATTAAAGAGAAGGCGTGTTTTGTTTCATTAGATTACGATGAAGATTTGAAGCGTGCCGAGCAGTACGAAAAGGAATTTTACCTACCAGATGGCTCGAAGATGAATTTAAGTGAAACCCGATTTGCTGTTCCCGAAATACTATTTAAATCTATGCCGAACTTGGAGAATGAGCCGTTGCACGAAGCGGTATTCGATGTATTGGAGAAAGTCGACGTGGACTTGCGCCCGGAATTACTCAATAACATCTTCCTTTCCGGCGGGTCCTCGATGTTTCCCAATACTAAAGCACGCCTCTATAAGGAATTAGAATTTGAACTGGCCCGAAGGGATAAGCAAGATCAAGTTATTAGAATTCGGGCGCCCAGGAAGCGGGATTTTTCAGTGTGGATAGGCGGCTCCATTTTTGGCGTGATACCTGAGAGCGATAATAAGTGGATCACTCGGGCTCATTACTTTCGGGAAGGGATACCTAAGGACATATTATGACCCAATCTTGTTGAAACCGCTCATTTTTACTTTCTTCTGAAATTCATTCTTCCTTTCAATAATTTCATGAAATGTCAACCGTAATTATAATTTCTTTAGTGATATAGATTTAATATCCGGAAAAGAGGGATTGGCATAAAAATGGGAAAAAGAATAATGAACAGATTAAATGAATATAAGGAAAATCACAAAAAGGTTTGGAAAAAAACCTTGGAAAGCGGGTATTTTTAATTTTAAAATCAATAACCCATTTACCGTTAAAAGAATGTTAATTTTGATTAAAGGGTATTTGAAAATATAATTTAAACTTAACTTCCAAAGCAAGAAAAATAAATATTGAACCTTAATTAACTTTTTTG
>CAZDJH010000636.1:0-1987 GCA_964505645.1 uncultured archaeon
ATTCCCTCAGCCGGACCCAGGACAAAATCTATTCACTGGAGTCATATCTCCAAAAAACCTATCCTATGTTACAGGAAAATTATATCAATTGCTTATTAAAAGGTGAATTAAAAGACTTTCCCGCAGTACCCGCGATTATTCGTAATATTGATGCATCCATTAATACGGCCAACTTTTTGGTTCTGGTTGTTAAGATAGATGAATATTCACGATTTGAAAAAAAAATATTCAATGGATGAACAGCTTTCCATACGCTTGTCCCTTTGTGATATTACCCATACTTTTTTAAATACAATCGGGAAGAATTATACATTAAATACTACCATGGATTTTATAGCCGTGCTCGTTGGCACGGAAGACGATAGTTTTCCGAACGGCCTGCGGCCTTGCCTTACTCGGATCAATAAGGAAATTCAAAAGCAGTTCGGTTTTTCCGTGTCCGTCGGAATTGGCCTCCTTGTGTGTAATAAATCGGATATTCATGGCTCGTATCTGGCCGCTTTAGAATACGTTGATTACCGTTTTATCTACGGTCAGGGAAGCATTATCGGACAAGAGAACACAAAGGGAATTGTAGGGGATAATATTGAATATCCTATCGAGATTGAAATTAAATTAATTGAGGTGCTAAAATTGAATAATACCACAGGTATTTCGACATCCTTGGATTGTTTTTTTAGGCAGCTTAGAAAAGTTCCGTATAAGCAAGCCTTGTTCTTTACCAACCAGCTTCTTATGGCCGTTTATAAGGAATTTTTCCATTTAATTACATCGAAAAATCTAGACTCTTCGATCGTTCATAATTTATATGATATTGAGTTTATTGCGGAGATAGAGGAAAAAGTGACTGCCTTCTGTACCGATATTAATGAAAGCCTGTTACAATTAAAGGACAATAAAAATAAGGCTGTAATCGATTTTATCACCAATTTCGTGGCGGAAAATTATGGTGACCCGAACTTATCCGTAGAATATATAGCGGAAAAGGTCCATTTTTCCCCGAACTATATTCGGCGTTTGTTTAAGGAATTGAAAAACGCCTCCTTCGGTGATTATCTGAACCAACTCCGTCTTGAACATGCCTGTGATCTACTCTGTACGACATGTGAATCGTCCCGAAAAATTAGCAAAAGAGTAGGACTGCATCATACTTATTTTTTCACCCTTTTTAAGAAAGAATACGGAATGACGCCGACCCAATATCGAAATGAGAACGGCTGTTCAAACTAAGTCTTGATTAAGTCCATTATTAAAGATATTATTTTTGTATGATTACCGTTACGACGCATGAGGCCAAAACCCATTTTTCTAAACTCCTAAAAAAAGTTTCTGAAGGGCAAGAGGTTACGATTAAACGAGGAAATACTCCAGTGGCGAGAATTGTGCCGATTCAGCGGCAAACAATGCGGAAAAGACCCCAAGCAGGCGAAAAAACTTCTGAAAAGATTATTCTAAAAAAAGATGCTTTCGATCCACTTTCAGATAAAGAATTAAAAGAATGGGGACTATAAAGTGAGAGTTTTGTGTGATACATGCACACTTATTTGGCTCTGAGCGGAGCCGAATGCCATATCTTCCACGGCAGGCAAAATCATAAATACGGAATCGAACCGGTTGTTGGTTAGTCATGTCAGTATGTGGGAAATTGCTTTAAAAATAAATTCTGGTAAAATGGAATTCCCTAAACCATTACGGCGTTGGGTAACCGAGCAGTACGTCATATGGGAATGGGAATGGTTATCGATCTCGCTTGATCATATTATACGGATTTTAGAACTGCCTAACCATCACAAGTGTCCTTTTGATAGGTTAATTGTCGCGCAAGCGATTGTGGAGAACATTCCCATTGTAACTCCGGACAAATATAGCGCGTGCTATGATGTGGAAACATTATGGTAGAAAAAGATTTAGAGGACCGGTTTATGGTTTATTCGGTTCAGCCGAATAACCCGCAATTCTACTGCGGGGAGGCCTTTATTCTCATCTT
>CAZDJH010000637.1:0-1985 GCA_964505645.1 uncultured archaeon
ATTTATTCATTTAGATATTTTTTTTTCTATGCTATTTTGTTGTTTTCTTAGTTGTGTTATGCAAATACAACTAAATAATTTATTCGTAAATAAAAGAATATGGTACAATTATTCCTAAGAAAAATTAGGGATTAACCAACGAGAGAACCGATAAGTATATAAACAATAGTTACAATCTTTATATATGGTATTCCTATTTGAAAAAAATGTCACGACAAAATACGGGAAATATTGCTATATTTGCTTGGGAGAGAATGTGTATAGCGGGGGGAAATCTGAGCGAGCCTGGGAAATTACCCTTGGCAGAAAGGATAAGATAAAAGAGAAACTTCCCGAGCTAAGGCGAAGGCTTTCTAAAAAGCCACCTATCCCCGAACAATTCGAATTTGGTTTAGTTTATGCCCTATTTAGTGTCTGTAAGGATATGAATTTAATCAATATAATTAACGACTGTACTTCTAAGCGTAAACAAGGGATCTCGGTTGGAGAATGTTTAATAATACTTGCGCTAAATCGTGCGACTGCGTTGAATTCGAAGAGCCAAGTCCAAAAATGGTTTAATAAGACGGCGCTTTCGCGGTATTTTCCCGATGTATCTGAAGTATTAACGACGCAAAACATCCTAAACCAGATGGGATATTTAGATCAAGAAACTATTAGGTCGGTTGAAGAAATAATCTGCCAGAAGCTGTATTCCGAATTCGGATTAAAATCGGATTGCTTCTTGTTCGATCCGACCAATTTTTATACGTATATTCGGAATTACAAGAGGAGCCCCATTGCTCAACGTGGCCATAATAAGAAAAAGAGAAGCGACTTGCGGCAGGTCTGCATGTCTTTATTGGTAACCCGGTACGATTGTAACCTGCCGTTAATGCACGAGACCTACAAGGGAAATGTTCCCGATGCAACACACTTCAAACAGGTGCTCACTCTCATGGAAGGGCGTTTTAAATCCATCGGACTCGAAGTTTCCGAGATAACGATTGTGTATGACAAGGGAAATAATTCGAAGGACGCCTATAAGTTCTTGGATTCCAAGCAAATCCATTTCGTCAGCAGCATTCGCCCTTCCATGAAAGTATCGAAACCGCTCTTGGAGGTGCCCTTATCTAAATACGAGGTACTATGGACAAAAAAAAGCGGTCGAAGAGTGTTGGGGTATCGCACTACAACGACCGCATACCTTGGCGAGGGCACACAAAACACGTTAATCGTTACCTTTGATGAGGATACGTTTGCTTTACAAGAGCACAACCTCAATGAGAGTATTCACAAGGCGCTCATGAACTTGAAGGAATTTATCGAGATACGGTTGAATACTAAGCCACAATGGAAGAACCCTAAAAAAGTGGCAACCAAGATCGAGCGGGATATTCTAACGAACAAGAAATTACGGACAATCATCGACTATTCCATCAGAAAAATAAAGAATGGTTCAGAATTAGAAATAACGTGGAGGATTGATGACGCCGGAAAATCGGAATATTTGAAACCCCTTGGAAAATCGCTCATTTTTTCCAATAGAAATGAGTGGAGCACCGTAGAAATCGTGAAAACCTATAGGGCGCAAATTGACGTGGAACGACAATTTAAGGAGTTGAATAAACGAGGTAAGATCAGCGTGATGCCCATGTACGTGTGGACAGATCAGATGATAAGGGTACACATGTTCATTAGTGTGTTAGCGTTACTTATTTCCAATTTTCTTTATCGAAAAATACAATTAGCAGGAATAGGGGAGTCCAAAGATACGTGTTTTGAGGCCCTGGAAGATATGAAAGAGGTTCGCTTATTTTACGATGATAAGGGCCCACCTGAAGTGCTTCTTACCCGAATGTCGCCCTTACAGCGCAAATTATTCAAAATATTGGACTTGAAGCGCTTTACCGGAGGATAATTTTCGTATAGTTACAAATAAATAATATTTTTCAATTTAAAGCCATAAGCTTTAACTATAAAAAATATCTTTGAAAGTCAAGTAT
>CAZDJH010000638.1:0-1978 GCA_964505645.1 uncultured archaeon
ATTCTGTAATTTCAAATTACTTTTTTATTACTGAAATATAAAAGCCATTAGAAAAAAAATTCTAATTCTATTAATCTAAAGAATTCAATTTTTTAAAGAAGAGAATTAAGATAATAAAGCTGCAAGAAGTAGTGTATTCTAAAATGATGAGTAAAAGCATAGGAATTAAAAAGCCCAATAAGAAAGAAACGGAAAAGTGTACGAGAAGCAAAAAGACTGTCAATAATCCGAATTATGAGCAAAGTGCATCCATTTTCCAAGAAGTCATCGTGCTAATTAATCAAAAAAATAAATTATATCTTGGTCCAGAAAAGAGTAAAGCGGCCCGATTTATAGCCGAAAATCAAAAAGAAATACTCCATATATTAAAAACAAATTTGAATAGAAAAGAAAGAGATGATTAGAAAATATGGCAGAAGTAGAGATTTTAACTGGCTTAAAAAGAATCAGCCAAAACCTTAATCTAACAACAGAGCAAGCAGAAACTATTATGAGTGAAATAATGTCGGGAAAAGTAACGAATGCTCAACTCGGGGCTTTTTTAGCTGCGCTGAGTATGAAAGGAGAAACAATCGAAGAAATAGTGGGATTCGCCAGGATAATGCGAAAATTTGCTAATAATATTACCCCCGAAGTGAATGGAGAACTGTTAGACACGTGCGGAACAGGGGGGGATAAAATGAAAACTTTTAATATTAGTACCATCACTGCTTTAGTAGTTGCCGGAACAGGGATACCCATAGCCAAGCACGGGAATCGTGCTGTTACAAGTAAATGCGGAAGTGCGGACCTTTTAGAGGGGCTTGGGGTAAAAATCGATTTGGAACCTGAAAAAGTTAAAGAATGTATTGAAAAAGTTGGAATTGGATTTATGTTTGCTCCCCTTTTCCATCCTGCGATGAAATACGCAATGCCTACTAGGAGAGAACTAAAGATAAGAACGGTTTTTAATATCCTTGGTCCACTGACAAATCCCGCCAACGCAAAATGCCATACATTGGGAGTGTTTCATAAAGATTTGGCGCCTACTATGGCAAAGGTTCTAGCTAACTTAGGAGGAAAGCACATTTTTACCGTACATAATTCGTACGGTATAGACGAAGTGGCTCCAGTGGGGATTAATTATATTACCGAATACAAAAAAGACCGGATTGAGACCTATGCTCTAACAAACGAGGATTTTGGAGTATCTTCTTGCTCTATTAACGACATTTTAGGAGGGAACATCCAAGAGAACTTAAAAATTGCAATTAAAATCCTTAAAAATCAATTAAGGGGTCCAAAATATAACACAGTTCTTATGAATGCATCATTGGGGCTGAGAAGCGTGGGGCTTGCTACGGATATTAAAGAGGGTATTTCCATCGCAAATCATTCATTAGAATCGGGAAAGGCTTACCGTAAGCTAGAGCAACTTGTTCAAGTTTCTGGAGGAGACCTAAACAAATTAAAAAGTAACTTATAAAATATATGACGATGATATCAAATAAAATATTAGATATCTTGAAAACTCGAAAGGATTCAAAAACGGATGATATGGAATATTTCAGCTTAATTAATGGAAAAATCACTTATTCAAAAAGAGAACCTTTAAGCGAATGCATTAGAAACAATAATGACATTTCGATTATTTCCGAAATCAAACCTGCATCTCCCACTTTGGGAATAATTCGAGAAGATATGGATATTAAAGCTCTTGCAAGAGATATGGAGCGTGCTGGCGTGGTGGGATTGAGTGTATTAACGGAACCGAATCATTTTAATGGTTCATATGAAAATTTAAGAATTGCAATTAATAGCACGAATTTACCATGTTTAATGAAGGATTTTATTATTGATGACATTCAGTTAAAGATCGCAGAAAAACTAGGGGCTACAAACATTTTGTTAATAAATTCAATAATAGATATTGAAGAGTTCTATTCATTAGGTCTCGAATATGATCTTGAACCTTTAATAGAAATTCATGAAATCGACG
>CAZDJH010000639.1:0-1973 GCA_964505645.1 uncultured archaeon
TCGGATGATAATTTTATATCGGAAAATAATTGTTCCAATAATACCGGATATGGTATTGATTTACGTGATTCAAGTAGTAACCTGATTTCTAATAATCTCATTTTTAATAACAGCGGTTCTGGAATAAATATTGATGATTATTATTACTCTGACAATTCAGACTATAATACCATCACGGGAAATAATTGTTCCGGTAATGGCGGCTATGGTATTTACCTAGAGGGGTCGGATAATGAGATATATTTAAATAATTTTGTTAATAATGATAATGATAATGGTAAAGATGAAGGATCTGGGAATCAATGGGATAATGGAACAATCGGAAATTATTGGGATGACTATTCTGGAGAAGATTTAGATAATAATGGGATTGGAGACATTTCCTATTATATATCAGGTTCAGCAGGAAGTCGAGACCGATATCCAATATGGGATGACGGTCCAACGATAACTGTAATGAATCCAACGCAAAATGATTATTACAGTTTCGTTCCTCCCAATTATACCGTAGAGATATCAGATCCCGAACTTAATATCACGTGGTACTCATTAAATAATGGACAAACTAATATGTTCAACTCTAATGGTACTATTAAGGAGAAAAAATGGGATGACTTACCAGATGGAACAGTTGAGATAACCTTTTATGGCAATGATTCAGCGGGTAATATTGCTTCGGATACTGTTAATGTTAAAAAAGATACTATTGCTCCAAATATTACGGTCTTAAGTCCGAATGAAGATGAAAGAATAAGTTCCGACGCTCCGAGCTTTACCGTGAGGGTCAATGATTCAAATCCAGATAAAATGTGGTATTCTATAAATAACGGTAATAATATTACCTTTACCGCTAATGGAACTATTAGCGAATCAGAATGGGATGACTTGCCCGATGGAACAATAACAATCACATTTTATGCCAATGACACCGCCGGCAATATTGCATCGGAAAGCATTTCTATTATAAAAGATACCTTTACAAATGGGGATGGCGGGAATCAGCAAATTACAAGCTTTCCACCCTTAGTTTTTCTGCCACTAACATTGTTAGCGATCGTTATAGTAATGACATTTTTTAGGAAAAAAACTAATCTAAAACAAAATTATTCAAAACCGAGGACTTAACATGAGAATTAAAGAAAGAAGATTGAAAAACATAAGAGAAAAAGGTCTATTGTTTATCCTATTTTGTTTATTTTTGTTCTCTATGATACCTTTTAATACAGAACACAATTTTGCCACCAATAACATCCCTGCTTCTTCAAGCTCAAACCAAGATATAAAAAAGATTTGGAAAAGAACCCGTGGAGGTTATTTTTCTGGAGACTTTATTATTACTCAAAATAATTCCGTATTTATTTTTAGAGATGGAGATAGCACTTCGGACGAGCCCTTCTTGGTAAAATATTCAAGTGAAGGGGAATTTATTTGGGAGAAAGAGTTGGATTTTCAAGGATGGATTCAAGGTACTTGGGGATATAATGGTTCTTTATATGCGACGGTGAACCAAGGAACTCCGAACGATTTCATTAAGAAAATTAATTCTACTACAGGCGATGTTATATGGAGTACCCTTTTGGAAGAAAATCATTATTCGAGAGCTTTCTTCCATAACGAAAATATTTTTGTAGCTCAAGATTATATTTATGAACTTAATGAGAGTAATGGTGCTATTATTCAAAGCTATGATGTTAATCCAAATATATTTAATGCGTGGCAAGATAATCAGAGTCTTTATTTTGTGATATCAAACAATACTGGGATTTTTATAACAAAAAGGAGTTATGATAATTTTAATAACTCTTTATGGATCACCCAAGTTGAATTTGGAAAAAGGAGTCCTTTTGGCTTTTGGGGAAACGGAAAAGATTTATACTATTTATCAAGAGATATAAATGATGAAAAGTCTATTATTGCGAAAGTCGATTCGGAAGGCAATTCAATATGGAATAAAACAGAAGAAAATGCAAAGA
>CAZDJH010000640.1:0-1971 GCA_964505645.1 uncultured archaeon
TCCAATATAAGTTATAATAATATCATCATAGTTTAGATGATACTGAAGGTTTAGGTTATGGATACATTCTTGCTTTTCTTGAATCGAATTTATGTGATAATAATCCGAAATATTTATCATATTAGGCAGAAAATGTACTCTTTCGTTCCTAATATAATTTAAGATGTATTTTTTTATAAATTCACTGACCACGATAAGATTTTTTGCCCTAGAAGCAATGATTTTCAAATCAAGATTCAATAAAAGGGCATTTTGATAATCGAAACCATGGAGGGTATAAATATAAGGAATCCCATAGAACCTTGATAAGATCAGCGCAACATAGCCTGAAACTGCTGGCGAATGAGCATGTATTATGTCAGGCTGAAAGGAATGATAGGTTTTTATTCCCCTATAAAGGGCCCATATTAAAAATTTAAATGTGAAAATCATCAATGTTATAATATTAGGGTGTACTTTTGGAGCTTCAAAAGGGAGTAATTCAAGTGAAAACATAGTATTTTCGTGGGCAAAGAATTTCTCATATGAATCGTGTTTTGGTTTACATGTGATTATTTTTACTTGAAAATTATTCCTTGTTAAAATTTCTGCTTGATTGAATACTTGTCTTGCCACCCCACCAATATCGGGATAAATTCTCGTTGATATGATTAAAATTTTCATAAGAATTTTTATTTATTAAAACTATTAATTAAGTAATTATTCTCTACATTAAAAAATTATATTTGTGATTTCAAAAAATTATTCTAAATTGATCCCGCTGAAGTATGAAAATTTTACATGTAAATCCTTATCCGCCAAATCATTTGGGTGGTTCCGAGCTCTTTACGAGAAATTTAGCCATAAATCTCGCAAAGAAGGAAGATATATCTTGTGATATATTAACTTCGGATATCTTTAATAGAAAGATTGACTCAGAAATGTTGAATCCTTCAGTTAGGGTGTTTTATAAAAAATGTTATTATAATCTCTGGGGAAAAAACCCCCTGGTAAATATGTTTAATTTTTTATTGAAGAACTATAAAAATTATGATTTAATCCATGCTCATTCATACATTTTCTTTTCAACGTTTCAATGCGCTATATTAAAAAAGATCTCAGATTTTCCTTTTATATTACATGTACACGGGGGGATTGATACGCCCATTTTTAAGAATCTGAATTTTGTTGAACAACTTCAGCTTAGTTTTAAAAATTCGTTATTTGACAAGGGTTTAGGTGAATTTACCTTCAAACAAGCTAATGCCCTCATTTCTGTTTCAAAAAAAGATCTATATTTAATTAAAAATAAGTTTGATTTGCCTCAATCTCAAAAATCATATTATATCCCGAATGGCATTGATATTAATAAGTATAGAAAGTATAATTCAAAATATGAAAGAATTTACATAACATATATCGGAAGATTATCATATGTTAAAGGGCTCGACATATTTATCAAAACTATTAAAGTCTTATACAAAAAAAATAAAGATCTGAGATTTTTAATAATTGGGGATGGTCCGTTGAGGTTTTTAGTCGATCAAGCGAGAAGAGAATTACCAATTAAATATTTTAACACTTATCCTTATGATAAGATGCAAGACATCTATAATATGAGTAAGGTGCTAGTTCTTACATCCCGTTTTGAGGGAATGCCAACTACAATTTTAGAAAGCTTGGCATGTGAGACCCCTGTAATTGCAACCGATGTTGGCGGTGTATCCGAAGTAATGAAAGATAATGAAACGGGGTATTTATTTGATCTCAGACATTTTAAAGAGGGCATCGATAAAATCCTTGATTTGAATTACGATCAAGAAAAAATAAGAACCCTTGGTAAAAATGGTAGGGATCTAATAAAAAACAACTTTTCTTGGACAATAATAACGGATAAGATAGAACGTGTTTATAGGAATATTAACAAATAAATTCTCGTATTGAAGTCTCCCCGCCCTAAACAGTACCGAGTATTTTTATGATTTTTTCTAA
>CAZDJH010000641.1:0-1950 GCA_964505645.1 uncultured archaeon
ACCCTTATTGAGTTCATTAGCCAAATCTAAAGAAATATACCTCGAAATGGCTGACTATCGTCTGGTCCCTTATTTTATTTCCTCAAGCTTACCTTTAGTTTGCACACCTCTTTACTTTTTTTCTACATCTGTAGGAATAACATCAATTCCAAAATAATCCCATTTTAAGTTCAAAATGCTCAAGATCTCCCGTAATCTGGAATGGATATTTAACACACGCCTTATGCGGAACGATTTACTCCGGGGATAAATGTAATCACCGATGGAGAGATATCCATCCCCGATCAATTCCAATAATTGCTCAAAACTGAGCTCTCTGCCATGGTTCTTAAGTATCAATCGTAATAGCGCCAACGCCATGACCCCCCATATCACGATTGCCGTATGAACGTCGATTCTCTTGGGTTTCCGATGATTGAGGGGGCGAATAGAGAGGATACTCTTTAAGATGTGAAATTCGTGCTCCACGACGATGCAAGTTTTATAGATGCGGGCTATAGACTTCGCGTCCAAGCCAAAATCGTCCGTAATCAGGGCAAATTTACCGAACAACTTCATCTTGTTCGAAACTTTTGAATTAATAGGCACGCACTTGAGGTCCTTACCCTCCCTTGTTTGCCGAAAATAGGTTAATACACGGTTTTTCCGGAGCACGTCCTCAATTGACTCCGACTTTTCTTCTATAGTCGCCTTCTTTTGGTTTATGGACTTTATCTCCTCTTGAATTCTTTCCAGCTTTTCTAAATACTCCTGCCGCTTTTTCTTTCTTATTTCCTCATTCACATAGAGTAATACCTTTCTTTCCCTTCCGTACAACTTCATTTTAATTGCTTTTCCCCTCAACGTCGTCTTTTTTTGCTCATAAATTACAGGGAGAGCTCCCAATGTTAAGGGTTTTAATGCGTTTTTGATTTTCTTCATGCTGGGACGGACGCTTGCGACAAAGTGGAACCCCCACCGGTCGCATAATGCGTCTAACTCCTTGAAATTGTCCTTGCTATTATTCCCCTTGTCAAACACCATATATTTATTTCTTATGTCTTTTAAGAGCCCGTGGTGGTGGGTGCGGCATTTTTCAAGGACCTTTTCGAACATCACTACATCGGGAACATTCCCCGAAAATGTCTCGAAGAGCAACGGGAGGTAGTGATTGCTCACCCCTAACATCAAATTGATCTGCGGAAGGTCCGGGCGTTTATCGCGGCTATACCCGTGAGTCCGTTTTAAGTGCTCGGTTGAGTCCTCTTGCGTCTCTTCGGTCCTATCGGAGCCGTGGCAATAGAATGAGGTTCCATCCAAGATTAATTCGTCTAATTCCACAAATTTTAGGGAAAGCATGTTTTTCACGAGTTTTTCCTTCACTAAATCGAGTTTGGGATATATATAATCCATGTAATTGTATATATTGTCTTCCGTAAATTTCTCGGCGGGGATGTCCTCATCCAGAGAAAAAAATGACTTATTGTGGGCGACCTTGGCCAATCTCCATTTGCTATAATCGTTAAGGACGCGCTCGACAACGAGTATCTTGTTAAAATGCCCGATGTCCCATTTTGAATCAGCGTCACTGAATGTATTCAAGACATCCGTAAAGTCAATTAATTTCAGCATTCGTGAGAGGATGAGCTCGCCCGAATATGATAAGAGGCGTTCATTTTGGGGCTTTTCCGAGTTAAAGTCCGATATGAGCTCTAAAGCGACTTCTTCTTTACCTAAATAGACCGATTTGGTCTTAACCTTTCCCCCTTCACGGTAATTGTGCCGATAGGAGTAATAATTTCCGGATTTCGTTTTATTCTTATGTAAAGAATATTTCATATATATATGTAGGACGAACTTTTATTTAAGCTTTAGGGTTCTTAACAACTGGAAAATATATTGAGGGGGGAGAGCGACTTCCCCTACACCATAGAATTCTATGGTTAACGACACAAACCGACAAAATCCATA
>CAZDJH010000642.1:0-1949 GCA_964505645.1 uncultured archaeon
ATAATCGGTCAGCCGATATTATTTATGAATTATTCCGCCACCCCCACTGATTTTTGGATCTTCTAAGAAATAGTTCTCTGAGGGTGTCTTGTTCTGGTTAAGAATCCAGCTGCGAGGGCTTACTTTTAGGTTTCTCTCACGTTGAATGTGTTTTCTATCCACTATTTCTATAATCGTTCTTTTTTTGATGCAAAGGTTAAATATTCTTTCATTAATAAAAAGTTGAACTACGACGCCCTAAAGGGCCATGGATTCGTAATTCATCAGGGATTGCTGGCCTACCATCAGTCTTACATCATACATCTAAAGGTGTGTGCCTTCTTGCATTAAAAATAGTAAAAACTATATAAAATTAATTCTTATTCCTGATCACCCATGATAAAAAAATGGAAGTGTATGAAAACAAAAAAAGTACTATCCCTAAATATATTTAACATGCTGGAAAAGAGATATATGCATCCAGATACTAATATAGAATTCAAGGCAAATATTCTTGATGCTCCCGATTGGGTAAATATCATAGGTATTAATAGCGAAAACAAAATATTATTGATTAGACAGTTCCGATTCGGAACTAATGAGATTGGATTAGAGATTCCCGGGGGAATTAAGGAGGTTGATGAAGTCCCTAAGGAGGCGGCTCTTAGGGAGCTGATGGAGGAGACGGGTTATGAAGCAGAATATATCGAAAAGATAGGCTTTGTCGATGCAAATCCCGCATTTATGAACAATAGGTGTTATACTTTTTTAGCAACTTTATCGCGAAATAAAGGAAAAACCCATTTTGATCCTAATGAGATAATAGAAGCAGAGTTTGCAACTAAGTCTCAAGTCAAGAATTATTTAAGAAATGGGCAAATAACCAACGCCTATTGTGTTGTCGGGTTGTTCTGGTATTTGTTTAATGATTTATTAAAAGAGGATGATTGAAACCTTAAACGGCATGATTATCAGAAAAGGTGGCCTTAAATGTCATCCGATCCGCTCTAAAACTTCCGTTAATATCTTAGGAATATCCATAATACGCATAATATAAACAATTTCACCTTGAGTCTCCTTTAAAATCAATTTTGCATAATTATTATTATAAGATCTTGTATTAACTCCGAGAATGAATTGAACCCGCTGATTTAAATAATCTTCCAAATTGCTTTTTAATATAGCCTTACTCTCTCCAAATGCACAATCCGTTAATAGAAAACATATTTTTCTTTCCGTTTGCGTTTTTCGCAATTCTTTCGCTCCCCATTCTAACGCGGCTTGTACTCGCGTCCCTCCTCTTGCTCTTAAATCGAGCAATTCATCCGCAACAACCTCTAAACTTCGAGCATCCCCAAATCTTTTTACAATATGCGTATTAGATTCAAAGAAGCAAATTGCAACCTCTTCAGCCCGTAAACTCCCAATTAAGACCATAACCGCAATCGAACATGCCGCAAGTTTCATTCCACCCATAGAACCTGAAATATCCAATAGAAAGCAAATTGAAACTCGCCCTTTTTCCGTCTTTCTTACCAGTAAATCCTCCGTTGTAATCAGTTCCAAAGATTTTCCTTGCATAATAATATTTTCAATCGTGGCATCTAAATCAATCAAATTCAGATCATCACCTTGAATAAACGTTCTTAATTGGTTAGTGGGGATTAATCCCTTTTCTCCACTTCCCCTCTGGTTAGAAATAATATTTAGGGCAATCTTAATCAGGGCGTCCTTACAGAGGCTTTTTACAAAATCTTTAATATGGGAAGGTACCTTTCTCCTATGATAAAACCATTGAATCAATAAATTTTCTCCAGTACCGGCATTAAGAGATTCCGCAAGCTTTTTCTGGCCCCTTCTCCCAGTTGTACCTTGTTTCCCTGCAGCATTAAATGCATTTCCCATATGATGATGGCCGAGGGCGCCTAATCCTTGATAATGATAAGATTGTAATGCTAGCGGCATTAATT
>CAZDJH010000643.1:0-1938 GCA_964505645.1 uncultured archaeon
AACATATATTAGAGCCCCTCTCCTCCCTTTCAGACATCATTAATCCGGAGATATTAAAGAAAAAAATAATCGAACGAACAAAAAACCTCTTATCGGGCGGTAAAGAAAAAAGAGAGATTGCGCAAGAATTATTGGAGAAAATTGAAGATGATGAGCATGAAAAGATTTCTACCCTCCTAAAAAGCGGTGAGAGTGCTTTAGAAAACCGCGATTATAAAAAGGCAATTAGAAGCTTTGAAAAGGCCGCGGAGCTCTCGGAGGAAATGATTGGTAAAAATTCCAAGATTTCAAAAGAACTCATAGAAAGAATGGAATTTGCTAAGAAAATCCCTTCCCTTACTGAGGAACGAGACGAGATCGCATACAATGCCCGGGAAGCGCTCAAAGATGGAATCTTTCACCAGGCCCACTCGCTCTATCTTAAAGCCAGTAAATTATCTAACAAATTAATTCAATTCGATAAAGAGGAAGAATATAGGCTCAAAGCTAAGGCTTTAAATGAATTTGCAAAGGTCGAACAAAAATTCAAGCAAGATTCTAAATAAATATGTGGCTATAGAGTAAAAATCATATCTTATTCTATTTTCGAATTTCAGCCTTATTGCCAAAAAAGTTAATTTTATAAATTGTTTCAGTATATTGTTTTATATATTAATTTTAAAAAAATATATTGGCAATAAAATATGGAAGATAAAGATTTTAAGTTTTGGTTAGGCATCCAGTTGGTAATTATTGTGGTTGGTGTTATTGGGTTAGCCTTATCGGAGTTAATTAAAACCTTATACATTGACAACAGCGTAATTCAAAAGATATTTGAAGTAATCACATTTCTGGGAAACGAACTTGTATTTATAGTACTCATTGCCGTAATTTATATCACATACGATAAGAGGTATGCTAAGAACCTAACAGTTGTCTTATTAACTACGACCTTAATCAATAGTTTTTTAAAGGATACAATTAAAGATCCCCGTCCTCTTGTAGGAACGATAGAAGAAACGAGCTACGGGTTTCCTTCGGGACATTCACAAGGTTCTGCTTCTTTTTATGGATATATAGGTTATGAATTTAGAGAGAAGATTAAACCTAATGTGATCCCGATAATAATATCTGTAGTAATTTTACTTGTTGCCTTTTCTCGAATCATTATAGCTGTTCACGACCTACAAGATATAGGCGCTGGTCTTATTTTTGGAGTCTTAGTATTACTTGCTTTCGTCTATTTGGAGCCTATCGCTACCGAGAGGATTAATTCCCTCGAGCCGAAGATAGTAATCATTATTGGGTCTATTGTTTCTCTTGTCCTTTTTGTCGTTGGAACGCTCCTATTTCCAACCTCGGGAGATCAACTAGCGGCTACCCCCATACCATTCTCCGATACCGGTGCCTATGCCCAACTGGGTGGAATTTTGTTAGGATTAACCATAGGATATGTCTTGGAAAATATCTATATTAACTATGAACCCTCTAAATTAGAGATCAAATATAAGGTTATTAATTTAGTTGTAGGATTAGTAATTCTCTTTATCCTATATTTTGGTCTTGGATTACTCAAAGGCGTTTTTGATTCGGTAATTTATAGATATATAAGATATGCATTGATAGCATTCATACTTGTTTTTATCGTGCCTTTGATCTTTAGTAAAATTAATCCTAATACGAATTAAAGCAAATAATTCATTATTCTATTTTTTTTCTTTTTTTCTATTTGCTTCTGAACACGATTTAAGAAGAAAGCCTTAAGTTACACCATTTAAGTTCTTCCGATAAGATTTCTCTGACTATATCTTTATCTTGTTCAGTAATCTCGCCCGCGGAAACATCTAGATACAAATCAATCCTTGAAGGATGGGGATGTACTTTAACTAATTGGACCATCTTAATTCACAATGAAAACTAATAATGAGGGTTATTTTTTATTTTATTTAAGTTTTCTCT
>CAZDJH010000644.1:0-1926 GCA_964505645.1 uncultured archaeon
TAACAGTAAATCCTTCTAAATTTAAAGTGATAAAAAAATGTCTGCAATGAATTTCGATAAAAAAGCGTATTTATTGGCTATGCTCGGGATTGTATTATATATAATCTTTATCTCCATAGCAATTTTAACCTATGCGGGAGGTACAATGGATAATCCAACGGCTCTTGGATATACATTTTTTGAAAATACTTTTAGCGATACTGGACGATTAGTGGCCCATAATGGAAAAGTCAATATCATTGCTATGATACTGTTTGCCATTGCGTATTCTAGCATTTCGGTTTTGTTTTTTCCTTTTTATTACGTTTTCCCAAAAATATTTGAAAAATCTACGATTTCTTATAAAACAGCAATCGTAGGATCACTTCTAGGAATTTTATCATCGTGTACCTTTATTACAGTGTTATTTTTTCCAGCTGATCTTGCCCGCCCTATTCATATGTTACTTGCGGTTGGCGCTTATGTGTTAATCTTTTTTATGGCGGTTTCCTATACAGTATCGTTATATTTGGGAGAAAAACTCTCAAGATTCTATACTTTTATCTTTATGGGGTTTTCCCTATTCTTTTTTGCTATGCTGATGATGAAACTGGTCGGTATCATTACAGATTTCCGTCTTTTATTGTGTACCGGTCAGAAACTCGGGCGTATTGCGAACTTGATCAGCTTCTTCATTCTCCTATATGGTTTATGGAATCTTGAAGGTATATAATCCCACCTCCTAATCTCAATTATTTATTTTTTTTCTTACAATGAACTAATAGAATTGATTGTAGATAGAATGGAGTCTATTCTATCACTATAAGTTCCATCAAAAGATAAATCAAAGATAAAGGATAGAGACAAATGTCTATTTGTTATATTTTGGTATTTTTTAACTTCTTCTTGGATAGATTATGCATGTTGGTATTTGATGTGCTCGGATTCACCCCGTTTTATTATGCTGCGTGGGCATCGGGTATCATTGCCGTATTTTGCGCATACTTTGGATATATCCGACCAAAAGCTGGGGAAAAATAGAACTAATTAAAAGAAAAATAACAGCTATTTTATGCCCGAATCAGAATTTCTTTCAATTTCGAAGGGAGGAAAAATCCGAGGTAATATTCTATTGCGGATGAAATGAGGATAACTCTCGTGATAATAAGAGAAAATTCTGTGTGACCCTTAATAAAAGCATCTAATGCGGCCCCTATAGCAAAAGATATCCATCCTGCTAGTAAAAAGCGCCCCTTCCATTTTATTTCAGGATTATCTAATTTCATTGATTGATAGGAAAAATAAGCTCCCGTGAGTAAAAATATTAAAATACCTCCAATTATAAAATACCTCATAATACTTCCGTATGAAAAATCCAATATATTATCTTGGTTTAATTCCCCCACAAAATGAACGTTATCACTTATTAACAGAAATATCAGCGTCAATTCCCATATTATTGCGATAACAGAAATGATTGCCAACGCTTCCTTTCTCCTATAGGGGATGATGGTGGTAGAAAAGGCATATATCCACGGGATTAAACCTAATGGTATAAATAGATTCGCGATGAATAAATAGGCGATTTCTTGAATCTCGAGTGAGAAAAACCCAACCGAGAGAAATTGGATGGCGGTACCCCACCAAGCAGGGCTTACACATATATAGGTCAGTCCAAAACCGATTAAGTCCCTCCTCTTTAACTTGTTCGACTTGAGCAATATCCTCAATCCTACTATCACCGCAATTATAACCCAGATTAGTCCTAGAACACCTTGAAGAAGTTGAAATCTTGAGAAATCTAAAAATGTCATTATTTATAATAAATAGGACTTATGCATTTTTTATTTTTGCTTTTTTTATATCTCAACTTTTTTCATCCAACCGGCCCTAAAATATGATCTCTGAGATCATAAAACACGTGATCGTCCGGGAATTGAATGCTCG
>CAZDJH010000645.1:0-1916 GCA_964505645.1 uncultured archaeon
GGGACTTCACCGAGAACCTTTATGTAGTCAGGGGTTTCTAATTTTATGAAAGTCTCCCTAAAATCATGATTAGACGTATTATTTAACCGCAAGTTAAGTTCTAAATGATTCCCAATAGTTTTAATATGTTTGAAAATATTTGGCTCCTTGAATTCGGAAGTTTGAGTATCTAATTGGGGGATATATACAGAATTATTAATTATCTTCGCATCCAATTTTTCTTCATTAACATATTTAAAGACTAATTCCTTCATTCGCTCTTTATCCATTTCTATATTATTACTCAAAAGAGAGAACGATATAGGATTCATTATGTTTAGATAGTGCTTTATTTGGTGCAAGAATAAGTTCTCATTACATTTATTTACATATTTTCTTAACTTATGTATTATAAATTCTTTAGAATTATTCCACTTTTCTAATACAGGTTGAATATATAAGTTGAATCCATTACTGTTTTTAAGAAAAATATCTTTTTTTTCTATTATGTTATCTATTTTAGTTTCAGTTTCATCTATAAACGCTTTAATCTGTGAGGAATTCATTTCAATCATTTTTTTAGCATTATTAAATTGACCTTTCCGAATTAAAGAATTAAATTTTAGCGTAGAATTTTCAAGATTATGATGGAGTTTTTTAAGGCCATTGAAACCGTAAGTAACTAAAGAATTTATACGGGATTGCACAATTTGAAACATTATTTCATTGGTAACCACTTTAATATCTTTCAATTTATCCTCTTTGCTTGAAGATTCATTTTTACTCAAATTTCCAATGATAACTTCTTTCATCTTTTTAATAATTTTATCCCACTTGTTTAGATTAATGTTTATCTCGACCTTAACAGAAATCCATTTATTTATTAAGGGTTTGAAGAGTTCATCAAATTCGACGTTATTTATTAACAATTCCCGAATGGATAAATCGAGATTAAAAAGATTTTTGCGTATAAGGGAAAGATTATCAAATTTTTCCTTGAGTGTAGCTTTTGAATATATTTCTGTAGGAATATCTTCCAATAGTTTATCCTCAAAGGGATCCTCTCTAATGTAATCAAATTGGGCTTTAAGAATATTTATCCTATCTATAAAGATATTTATACTTGCTGATAGGTCTGTTTTATGTTCTTCTTCTTTGTTTTTTAACATTTGGGCAATATGACTTCTAATAATGGTTAATTCATCTATTATTTGTATCTTTATTTCTTCCCATTCTTCGATGAGGTCAAAAGCTAATCGTTTATATTGAAAGTTATTGATTCTTTTATGAAATACTTTTATTTTCTGCGTAATGTCATCGTACATTTGGTTCAGTTGGACTTCTGTAGTGTTGAATTTGAAGTTTTTGATGTATGAATTTAATGTTTCTCGAAATTCAGATGGAATTCGTGCAAACTTTCTTATTTTTTTTCGCAAAAATGAGATTTGACTATTTATTTCCTCTATAATTTCATTAATGTTTGGAAATCGAGAGTGAATTTTTTTAAGAGTGTATTCAATTTCCTTTTGTACCTCGATGTCCTTTTCTTTTTCTAAGGTATTATGTAGTTCCAATGAAATCCATATTATAATTCTTTCAGGAAAAATACCTTCAATATTTACCAACCTCTCAATAAGTTGAATTGTGTCCTTTCTCTCCCTCCAATACTTTGAATCAGTTTTAGATAATATTTTTGAAATTTCATTCTCAATTTCTATTTGATATTCATTAAATAACCGTCTTAAGACTAAGGCAACCGTTTCCCTTACGTTCTCACTTGGATTGTCCAATTCCTCAAAAATGGTGGGAAAACTCTTCTCAATATGAGTTTGGCATAATTGATAGAGGGCATGTCCAAATGTGTTTCGGTGTGATTTTTGGCTGGTTTCCGAAATTGAGGAAATAAAACTTGCCCAAACTTGGTTAAAGTTTTTATT
>CAZDJH010000646.1:0-1909 GCA_964505645.1 uncultured archaeon
CTCTATGAGACTCGATTTAATGGGGAAGAAGCAGAGATTACTAAGATACAAAAGGTCTTAGAAGAGGCAGAAATTTCCCTCCAGCTAATAAAAGGTAAAATCCGTGAGATCTTTTTGTCCTATTCTTAATAATATGAAACGAAATTAAGTTTTTAATCTCGCTGATGTTTTAAATCAACGCGCATCCCATAACCGATTAATCTATATCTACGATTAATGATTCGAGAAATAGCAAATATGAAATCATCGGGAATGCATACAGGAGGATTGAGTTTTATAATATAGGAATTTTTAAGTATTTTTTTTACAGTACCCGAAATCTTTTCTGTTCCTACAACAATTAGTAACTTTTCTCCATGCTTAAGTTCATGAACTTCAATCATCTCCTCAGTACCAATCACTCTTTCTAACAGTTGAACTTCTAATTCTACTTCTTCAATCAAATCTGGTAAGGTGCCAACTTTTCCTACTAAATTACCGATTAAAGCATCTCCCTTGGTTAATGCAGGGTCTAAGTTGGTTCCTAAGCCAATTAATCCCCCGGGTTTGCCCACATCTTTAAAGATGTTTCCTTGACTTACACTCTCCACAGTAGTCTTTATTGGCTTATATTCCCCCTCTATTTTTAGGCCTGGGCGAATTTCGATCTTATCTCTGACTTCTACTTTTCCCTTTAACACTGAGCCTCCTATTACCCCACCAATAAGCTTGCTTATTTCGGTACCTGGTCGATTTACGTCAAATGAACGTGCCACCAAAAACTGGAAATTCTCTGTTTCATCTAACTCTGGGGTGAGAATAATTTCTTCTATAGCTTTAACCACGAAGTCAATATTAACCCCAAAAATTGCAGAAATTGGAATGATGGGGGCATTTTCAGCAACCGTTCCCTTTGTAAACTCTTTAATCTGGCGATAATTTTCTCTCGCTTCATCGTCGGTTACCGCATCGATTTTATTCTGAATAATAATAATATTTTTTATATTGGCAATATTGAGCGCCGCTAAATGTTCCCTCGTCTGAGGCTGGGGACAGGACTCATTAGCCGCGATTAATAGGCATGCTCCGTCCATGAGCGAAGCTCCACTTAACATTGTCGCCATTAAAATTTCATGACCCGGGGCATCAACAAAACTGATATTTCGTTCGAATTCCAATTGAGTGCCACATTCGGGGCACCGATAATGAGGGTCTCCCTTTTTCCTCGCTTCTTCCGCCATATGTAATGTCATATACTTATCACATTCAGTGCAATAAAGAATCGTGGCATTTGAATATCCTAACTTAATAGATATTCCCCGTTCTTGTTCCTCGGAGTGTCTATCAGTCCAATCACCCGTAAGGGCTTTAACAAGAGTGGTTTTGCCGTGGTCTACGTGCCCTACTAGCCCCAAGTTCATTTCGGCTTGTTTTTCAATCTGTTTCTCAAATTCCTTTCGGGATATTTCTTTTTTCGGTCTCTTCTTCGGTTTTTTTTGCTTTTTTTCTGCAGCTGGTTTTTTTTTGCTAACTTCCTCTTCTGAGGGTTCTTCAGGCTCTTTTTCACTAATTTCTTCAGCCTTCCCATGGGAATCTAATAAATTTTTTGCCTCTTGAATGTAATTTGATGCCGTGGATGCCCCAATACCCTTTATTTTGGTTAAGTTTTTCGGTTTTAAGTTTGCCAACTTGGCAACGGTATCAATTCCAGCTGCCTCTAGTCTTTCTTTCGTGGTTTTTCCTATTCCGGTTATTTCCTCTAATTTGACCAAGTTAAAAAAGCCTCTAATAAGGTTTATCTAAAAATAATTTAATATAAATAGAAACGGTATATTTCAGTTCCTTATTGAAATTAAGGTATAATTTTTTAATTAATTTTATTGTTCTTCACTTTTTCAAGCTATATTGTTTTATTGGCCTCAAATAACCA
>CAZDJH010000647.1:0-1897 GCA_964505645.1 uncultured archaeon
ATTGAATCATATGTGTCTTCTAATGGGGGTGGTTAAAAAAATACTCGGTACTGCTAGGGTATGCTCTAAATAGACAAGTATATATGGGAAGAAGATATAAAATGCCGTGGCCCAGATTAGCATTCCAGTAAGGATTAAAAAGCAATCACGATTTTCTATGATGAGTTCCTTTCGGAACATTTTTTTTATGTGTTGTTTTAAACTCATTCCAGAAGGCTGTAAATCCTCAGGCTCTTCAGAGAGATGTGCTCCAATCACGCCTAAAAGAGCGAACCCCCCAGTAATAAAGAAAAAGATTTCATACCCGAGATCGCAAATTTCATTGAACCCCTCTATAATGAATCCCGAGATCCCATAAATTACCAATGTTGAGACCAACATCGTAATTTGGAGAATTCCCATTGCTTTACCCCTATTCTCTTCGGTTGTAATGTCCGTTATATACCCATTAAATACGGCATCGAACGCCGTACTACCAAAATAAGTCATTATACAATCAAAAATAATTGCCAGCGTGATTGCAACGAACACGGGTCTAAGAAACCCCGCAAAGGGGTAAATTGCTGTTGTTATTCCCCATAAAACGAACCCATATTTCATAAACGGTTTTCTCTTTCCCTTTATATCGCTGACTGCACCCATCACAATTGCCGTGATCCCCGCAGTGATAGCACTTGCAGATACCATTATTGCAATAGGAATAAGGTCTCGAATGATTTTATTATACATATAGACATTATAATACTGATTTTCAACAGCCCATGCAATGTTACCAGCTAAACCTATGAGAAAGATGATTAAAGTAGTTCTTCTCGATACCTTTTCGTTTATCGGTTTAATATTTGGAGTTTGGTCTGTCATTTCTTTCCCATCTTATAACTCTAGTTATTTCTTAAGAAGGATATTGTTTGAAACTATTTTAAGTTTTCAAACTTAAATATAAATTTTAAAAATATATGAGGGCTCATCCTAAGATTAAACTTTTAAAATAAGTCGTCTAAATAAGGTTTTAAATAGTTCCTAAGCCTAGTTACTATATCTTCGGAAAAAGGGGGGATCCTAATTGTCTCGATAGGTTCAATCGGCTCAATGATCTCCTCTGTTTTTAATTCAATTATCAGGCTGGAAACAACTCTAGATGCCTTTAAATACCGTTCTCCGCTATAAATCTCGATCTTAAAGGGCTCTGTAACAAATACATAATCCAAATCTGATATTGTATTCCATGGAAGCCCTACATTGGTGTAGCTTTCACATAAAACGGTTTCAACTTCGTTACTCAGTGTCTTCATCGCCCATTCATCCGCTCGCTCATATAGAGATGTCAGACTTTCTAAATCTGCCCTCTTCCGTATTTTAATAACCTCACTTCTATTTAGGAGTTTATTAAAATACCTTCTATCTATAGGGTAATCGACATTTGTATTTAACGCAATAGTTTGCTTCTCTTTTATAGTAATCCTGTCTAAAATAAATGTCGGAATTCCATCTAAATATGATGCATCAAAACTCGGCATCCACAACCTATGGACTGGATTTATAGTAGTAATGGGGATCTGGCCGCTACACCGTTTATAGTACTCTTCTGCATCCCTTCCATAGAGGGTACCCTTTTCTAAGCTTTCCTTCACCCTTTTCCAATGATACCAAATATTATTACCTGATTTGGGCTTAAAACCACATACTCCTTTTCCTAGTTCCTGAAAGTAATCAATTAGGCTTAATGTTAAGGTAGACTTTCCTGACTCCTTTTCTCTTAATCCCGTACAGAGTATGTTCATAATTATATTATTTCTTTTCTAAAAAATACCTTCTATAAGAAAGTAAACACTTATATTGAACTATTGCTCTATTCCATTTAAATATTATGAGGGTCTTGAATTCATGAGTTCTAAAA
>CAZDJH010000648.1:0-1897 GCA_964505645.1 uncultured archaeon
GTGCTTGCATCTCAAAGTTTTGATAAGTTGGTCCAATTGGTGGATAAAGCCCCCGTGTTAACCCCCGAACGCGTTAACGCTTTTTTGGAGAAAAGGGATAAATTGAGGGAGATCCCTTATAATCCTTCGGCTAAATTTGCCAGGCAAGAAGATGACGATATTTATAACGTGTAAATAGGTGATTTACATCGGAATCTTTCTTGATACCGGTTTTTACATTGGACTCTGCCATCCAAAGGATAAATACGCGGCTCAATGCGAAACTATTTTTAAAAGGTTGTCTAATGGTATTTATGGATTAATATATACGTCTTCTTTAATTATCAGTGAAGCTTCTACATTGTTAGCCGTGAGAACTAACAATAATGAACGGGTCTTAAATCTGCTCGGAGAATATTTGTGGGGCGAGCAAAAAATTGCCACGATTCTACCGTACCAGCAATCTTTAGAAACCGAAATTTGGAACCTCTTTATGAAAGTTAATACAACGGATCTCAAATATGAAAAGCCTATGAGCTTTGTCGATTTATCCTCGGTTCTGCTTTGTCAGCACCACCAGATTAGGAATATTGTGAGTTTTGATCCCCATTTTGATAAGTTTTTAAGCAGAATATACGAGTAAGGATTATTACTATTACTATTTATGAAAACTAAAAGTATTTATAACAATGTTTAATTGATCTAAAGGATTTTATACGATTCCTCCTTAGCTTCTTCGGGTAGATAAAATCGAAAATTATATAAGATAAAACGAAAATTATATAAGATACTAAATAGAATCGAATATATAATGCTTGAAAAATAAGTCAATGTATTAGATGGGTCGGGAATTCAGAAGGTCAGCCCCAGTAAGCTTTTCTTTCACCCAATACCGAATTACACCCATTCCAGCTGTCCGATTTCCTCCAACATTCGTATATGTCCCTAGTTGACATAAAACATGGAGCCAGCGGCATTTTTCCGAAAAATCCTCCTTGACAAATGCTCTCTCGTCCATCCCATCGGCATTTTCCATATCCCCTACTTTTTCCTTCCCTTCCGCTTTATCCTTCATCACTCTCGCCTCCATTTCTTCCAGCAAGTGTTTATAATAATTTGTATTTAATTTTGTTACGCGATAAGTGGCATTCCCCAAGCCCCCCACAATGGGCTTACGCTTCCCGATGTCCCGCTTCGCCGTCCTCATCTTATACCCGCTGATATACAAGTGGGCACCAACCCACCTGAGAAAAGAATCCCGCTCGATTTGAAGTCCCTCCCCGGTAATATCGTTCCAGAGGTGAACCAAATTCCCGAACAGCACGTCGGGCATCGGAAACCGTACGGGATAATTGCCCAAGAGAGTATTGAAATATACCGGCGTGACGAATTGAATTTGGAACTTGGTTATGGGTGCGGTTTGCTGTCGTATCTGCTCTAAATTGGGACGGTCAAAGGTGATCCTGGCGATTAAGAACTTCTGACGGTCCACGGTGAGTTTTGCCTTTTCTCCTTGAAGGACATCATGAATCACTGTATCCGATAATTCCTCGTTGTAGGAGGTCAAAATAAACTCGATCTTGTTTTCCCTTCGCCGCGGGATGGTATTAATCGCATAGGGGCGGATTTCTTCGGGATTATGAAACTCCTCCCCTAAGTCCGGGTTACTATCGAGCAACCATTTCATAATAACTCCGCGAAACTTGTAACCGTAGGGGATTCGCTCCCCCAACTTGCCGTCTTCGGGATATAGGTCAAAGGTAAATTGAATCATGGGTCTCGCCTGGTGAATAATATTTTAATATATTTAAATTAAGTGAGTATATTTTATATGAATTTTTTTGATATTAATTTATTTGATATTAATTTCTTGAGTTACTAAGTTATTATTTTTTATACTATTTTAAATCCATTATTT
>CAZDJH010000649.1:0-1897 GCA_964505645.1 uncultured archaeon
GATTATTATTGGAAATTGAGTCAAAGTTTGATGATGTAGATAGATTTGAATTATCCACGGGATATAAAAGCGAAAAGAACTTTTATCTCTATAAAAAACTCGGCTATACCGTTTTTAACACTGAGAAACTTACCGAAAATATAACCCTCAATTATTTAGAAAAATCCAATAATTGACCCAAACTCTTATCTGAGATAAAATTTATTCTAATAAATGCTGTGGACTGAGTTTGAAATAAATACCAATTACCTCGGGCAAGAGGTGTCAGCAAGCATCTCATTTTTCTATCATCGCTTTATCCATCATTGTTAATATAATTTTTCATCGTTTTTTTCCATTAATAATTCAACTGAGGGCCTATCTTCACTAGCACCGATATAAGTCCACTCAATTTCAGGATTTTTGTTGATTAAAAAGGTCGAGGGGAGAGCAAGCTTTGTTTTAAGATATACGATATCTATGGCGCGACCAAATGTATAAACATTAAATTTCTTCGAAACCTTTGCACCCTGGTTCGAAACCACCGTAAATTGGTAGTTATATTGCTCAGCCAGTTCTGATTTTGATTAGTCTGAAGGAAAGACTATTAAAAAAAAAAATTAAAAAAAAAGATTTGATATTAATTTTTATCTTCAGAAAACTTACCGGCCTTGTTCAATTTCTTCGAGAGTTTGACCTTTTGTTTCATAGGGTTTTATCAATAGCGATAACATCGGGATGAGAATTATCAGTCCAGGAACAATCCAAAAGCCAATCCATTCGGGGAAAAGGATGAGTAATATAAATGCGATCATTGGACCAGTGACATAAGAGGAACGTGCTGCGGTATTAGTAATACCCACTGCTGTCGATCTTATCTTCGTTGGAAAGATTTCACCGAAATAAACCATTATCCAAGCCAAAACAATAGGCATAAAGAAATAGATCATCCAGAAAAATATTGGGCTATTAAGAATACCCAATAAAATATATCCAATAGATGAACCAATACACCCAAACATAAGAGTTCCAATTCTCCCCACTTTATCAAGCAACATTCCGCCCACGCCTGCACCAGCCATCGTTAATAATCCCCCTATTAATAAAATAGTAGAATACATGTCCTCGGGCATTGAAAGATATTCCCTAAAAAAGACTCCTCCCCAAGTTGTGCCGATTTTAAATGAGATAGTCCATAATGTATATACAATTGAGGATATTGCCACGTAAATAAGGTCCTTCCTTGTTAATAGTTTAATTGCATTTTTGATTTTTAGATGTGTCCCACCATGGTCATCTTCTCTAGATCTCTCCCATCTTTCAGGTTCTTTCATGAAATATAATGGAATTAACAAGATGAGAAAAAGGAAAAACATCGCACCATAAGCCCATTGCCAACCAAAAGCACGGGAAAGATCATCTCCAAATAAAGCATATAATGGGATTAATCCAATGAGAAAAGTTAAACCTCCATATAAACCTCTCTTTTTTGGTGGTGATTCTTCGGTAATAGGTATTTGCCAAGCATTCGACTGGGTAGCCATAATAAAGAGCCCATATAAAGTAATAAAGATCCAAAAATTAAAGGGAAATAACCCAATAAATAAACATGGAATCGCCATTAGACTCATTAATAATAATAGCCCCTTCTTCCTCCCAAATGCGTCTAAAAACCAGGCAACGAAAAAAACTGCGAATGAAATTATACCGAAAATACCTTGCCAAAAGGCAAAAGTTTCTTTTGTCATATTGTAATATATTAAAATATCAGTTGTTATATAAGACTCGACCAGAGACAAGTAGTTATCCATATTTCCGATCAAGCCCATGAAAATAACAAGATATATCATATATCCACGAGATCTAGGTTTAAACTCTTTCGATTCTTCTCTTTTTTTTTTTTCTAAAGCATCAATTT
>CAZDJH010000650.1:0-1881 GCA_964505645.1 uncultured archaeon
AACCCATAATTAATCGTACAATTAAAAATTATCTGAAACATTTAGAATCTCAAGAGGAGCCCATTCCAACCAAAGAATTAGAAAAACTTTCCGAAAATTCAATCAAAGAATTTTTAGAAGACGAACCAGATATTTATACCGACCAAGATTTAATTAAGCGATATAAATGAAAGGTAAAATAGTTTTAATCCCATTTCCATTTACAGATTTATCAACATCGAAGAGAAGACCCGCTCTAGTTATCCTTGAAAGACAGAATGATGTTGTTGTCGTATTTATTTCCTCAAAACTACCGCAAACCCCAAAAACATGGCACATTGTTATTAAAAAACGAGAAAAAGATTTTCAAACGACCGGATTAAAAGTAAGCTCTGCAATCTATTTAGATAAGATCGCAACTATCAGTAAAAACCTTATAGTAGGCGAACTGGGTTATATTAGTAAGAGATTAAAACAAATTTTTAATAAGAAGATAAAAGATGTTTATCGTTTTTAATCTCAATTTCAATCATTAGTCCTTTCTTTTAAGTTGGAATATTAGACATTTGGTAAAAAGAAAAAGAGTCTTTTCCTCATAATATTCTATTGCTTTATTTAATTCCTCAACCGCCCGAGGATGGAAACTAAAATTCATTTTTTGAATCTATTACGAATGACCTTAAACACATCTTCTCCGGAGATAGGTTTAACTTTACCAGAATCAATCTCAGAAACTCGCTTTTCTGCCTCTTTAGCCCATAATTCATTAATCTCTTTTTGAATTGGGAGATTGAGCGTTTTTAATAAAATCGACCGTTTTTACAAGGGCGTAGGAAATTTGTAGTTGGCGATGGAATTCTTTAAGGAAGCGCCAGAAATAGCAAATAAATTTAGCCTGGCGAGGAAATCACAGAGACTCTTTTTGGTATGGGATCTATATATAACATATGGGGAAAGCATTCAGAAGCAAAGAATATATTTCAAATATGGTTGTCCTACTTATCGGTGCTATGGGTCCATGTTGATGAAATTAATGATTTTTTTAAAAAGAAGGGATAAATCCAGATTTTTGGCAACTATTGTTTACCCCAAAAATTTAAAATATGCTACAGAGTAGTTTAGATGTCAGGAAACTCGAGCGCTTTAGACTTACTTCCACCCATCATCTGATCCATCCCTCCCGACGCTTGGGTTTGAATGCCCAATAGTCGCTGTATAAAGGTATTCAGCCCTAAACTGCATAAGAAGTACCACGCGGTAAAGTTTATCCATCCTTTACTTACATATAACATATTTTCGATTAGAGGAACCCAACTGGCATCCATTGCTGTCATGGCGATTCCTCCCGTAAAAATCGTATTGATAAACCCGAACGCTACAATCATCGGAACACACATAATACATGTAGGCTTTAACCTAGCCATTGACATGCCTTGCTGGGTCTTCTGCAACATTACATCCTTCCGTTCCCAGCGCTTGCGCTCCTTTCTATAGCGATTTGGGTTGGTCTCCGCCATTTCGATGATCTTTTCCTTGTCTTCTTGATGTTCCTTGATGAGCCTCTGTTTCCGCTCGACCTCCTCAGTATCTACCAGCCATTTCGTAAGTCCCGCACTAATTGAGGCGATCAAGACCGCTAAACCAAACACAAAAAACATTTGAAAGGGAAAAAGCATTACAACGCTCCTCGCATGTGAATTTTTCTACCAATTTTAGTAATTAAAAATTACTTAAATATTTTTTTCTGTTCCTTTGGAAAAGGGGGATATGGTGATAGCCTTTTTCAGCGCGGCACGGGATGTAACAAGGTGTATAAAAGCGGAAAAAAGAATAAAAAAATCTTTAGCCAAGTCCAACTTTAAAAGTTTAGTTTTAGGCTTTAAAAATTTAAAAGGAAAATAT
>CAZDJH010000651.1:0-1866 GCA_964505645.1 uncultured archaeon
AATATTTATATTAATTATTTATATTAATTATTTATATTAAAGGTTAAAATAAAGGTTAAAATAAAGGGCATCTTTTAAATTAAAAACGATACAAGAGTATGAAAGAGTGAAAAAAGTATGAGTAGAAATGAAAAGATCTTATCCATTACATTATCATTTTTCGACCAGATATTAGGTCCTCAGATTTTAAAGTCTCTTCCAGAAAAATTACCAAAAGAATTGAGGAAGGATGTATTAAAGTTCATGAATTTCGATATAAAGGAGGGCTACTTGGAAGGGTACATTCCGCATGAGAATATCAAAATCATAAATTACTTTATAGAGATTCCTTCAATTTGGGGGCGGGGAGAATTGGAAACATTAATGCTTTCTCTGATTGTGGAGCATAATTTTAAGTTTGAGATGTTCCAAGATCAATTAGAGGCGTTTGAACAGAAAGTTCGACGTACTCCTAACGTCTTTAAGGCGCTTTATATAAATTCTCCGGCTCATTCTGACGATATTGAGGTTAAAGATGCCGTCCAAAAGGTAAATCAACTTATTTCAGACACATATGAAAAGTTATTAGAGGTTATTAAAAACCCTTACCTCGGCATATTCCTCACCTTAGGTCTCTCAATGGCGGGAAAGAGCACTATTCTGCATTACCTAAAAACTAATGCATTTAAGAACATGAAACCCACCCTTGCTTTACAAGTGATTAAGATCCTATTCGATAACAAAATTTTTAGGACGGTTGATGTTTCGGGTCAAAAGCAGCTTAGAACTCAGTGGTGGGAGTATACAAAGAATCCTGATGCAATTATTTTTGTAATCGATATTTGTAATCCGCCAAAACGTTTAAGAGAAGTAAATGAGGAATTATTAAAGATACAAGGGAGGATTTCAAACACGACAAACGATATGTCCAAAAAAATACCAATCTTAATCTGCCTTAATAAAATAGACTTAATAGAGAATGTGGAAGACAAACGATCCAAGGTAATGTCAGAGTTAAATTTGGAAAAATCGTTAAATTACAAGGTTCAACTAACCAGTGCGAAGGAAGGGACTGGAATCACTGAGGGAATAAAGTGGATCTTTCAAGAACTTTTAAAAATTGGATAGTTGCTTGATAATAATATTGTCTTTAATATTTCCCATTTTCTTATTTGAGTTTGATATCTATTAGGTTGGACGGGAAATAAACACAATAAAGGGGATTAACCAAAATGAGCTTCGAGAAATAAAAAATAAAAAAGAAATTAATTCATTTTTTATCTTCTTTTTTTGTTTGCTCCGTAATCTTAACTTTTAAGCACTCTACAAAATCCTCACAGTACTGTCGTAAAATTTGATCGAGAGTTTTATTATTTTGCATTTTATTATGAGAGAGCAATTTTCTTAATCTTAATCTTAATTAAATGCTAATCATATTTAAAAATTATGTATTTTTTCATTTTCGTTCCAATATAAGGAACTTTGATAAATGATTATTAAGCAATAAAGTCGAAAATGCTATAGAAAATAGTGGAAGAGATATTTTTATCAAATCCACAGAGTGCTTTTTATTTTTAAAATAAAAGCATAAAGTATTATATGGTTAATAAATGTTATAATAATAATATAATTGGAAAACTGAGATGGACATATTTGAATAAAAAGAAAGATTATCCGCTGATTCCGCTTGCCAAAGAAAACCCGTTTTTTATTTCAATCTGGGATGAGGAAATAGGCCCAAAGATAGTAAATCTCTATCCAAATGTACCCGTTGGGGACATTGAAGACTTGGCCATTCAAATATTTACAACGTATCAGCATTTTTGGGATAAGCCGGATAGTAAGTTTGAAAAAGCATCATTTATACTCCCTGTGGGAAAAATTAAC
>CAZDJH010000652.1:0-1854 GCA_964505645.1 uncultured archaeon
AAGAATTAAGAATTAAGAATTAAGAATTAAGAATTAAGAATTAAGAATTAAGAATATATCAATTTAATACTTAAATATAATTATTCAATTATACTAAATCAAATTTCTTATAATAAAAGAGATATGAACGAAGCACAACCTAATTTGTTACGTGTTGCGATTAACGATGGAAAAACACCATCAGATGCATTTTCTAAGGGATTAAATCAGCTGGGAGGTATAAACCAATTCATCAATAAAGGGGATACTATTTTTATCAAAATTTCATTGCGTTTGCCATATGGATACCCCACAAACTCTAATTTTGACCTTATCAAAGATGTAATAGCGATATGTAAGGGGGCGGGAGTAAAAAAAATATATGTTGGTGGTTTTCCAAATCAAGGGGTCGCACTCAAACTATTTGAGACTCTAATGGGAATAGAATATTATTTTAATTCCCTTGGAGCTGAATTTGTATATTTGGATAATAGTGATCTATATATAGAAAAGGCCCTTGACTCAGATAAATTAAGAGAGATAAAGGAACAATCACTTGAACAAATTGAGGTTGATGAGAAAATAATAAAGTTCCCAAAGATAGTTAAAGGTGCGGATAAACTTATCGTCGTGAATCAAGTAAATGTGAGTCCTTTGTTTATGTGTGATCTGTCCTTGGTGAATTATCACTCAATTATATCGGGAAAAGCACGAAAAGTAAAGTATACTGGTAATTCCCGAAAGGAGTTGGTAAATCATAATCTTTATCGGCAAGATTTAATCAATAATATTTTAAATACTTATTTAATAAAGAAGCCAATATTGACAGTAAATGATGTATTTTACGCATTAGAAGGGGCTGGACCATTGATTTATCGGGACTCAAATCTAAAAAAAACAGGCCATTTAATCATCGGCACGGATTTAATTGCTACTGATATTGTTACTTTGCAATTTTTAGGGTTTAATATGGTTGAAAATTCCCTCATCTCAGCAGTTAAGGAAAGATCCTTAAGTTTAGAACATTTTTCCGATATAGAGGTAATTGGAAAGGATTTGGAAAAAAGTTCAATTGATTTAAAGCAATGCCGTTCGAGATTAGAAGATATTAATATGCAGAGCTTTTTTGTGAGTTCGGGAGAGATGTGTTCGGGATGTTTTGTAAAGGCTTACCAACTACTTAATTTTATGAATACTAGAATGATTAAAGACCTTAAATATATGCCAAATCATACCTTTTTGGTGGGATTAAATCCAAATAAAGAGATAAGAGAAGAGAAAGTAATCTTATTTGGAGATTGTGCCATAAATTCAACAAGAGATTATGATTTTCGTACCAAAACCACAAAAACTTTCCTTAAGAAAAAGGAAAAACAAAAGGAAAACAAGGATATACTAGAACTTCCCGGCTGCCCTCCTGATTTTCATACGTGTTTAAAACGTATTTCAAATTATTTTAAGAAGAGAAACTTACCAGATCTCAATTCTTATTTCAGATTACTCAAATCTATAGATTATAATGAATATAAGGATAAATTAAATGAATGGGAGGAATTATAATGAATAAGAATGCCTTGAAGAATTGGAAAAAAATCCTTAGGCAGAATAAGAAAATATTAGGTTCAAATGGAGCTTTAACTCAAGAAAAAGTGAGAATTCCGGGTACAACGATACCCATTAGCGCAAACGCATTATTTCATTTATTCAAACTCCTTTATCCTTATTTCATAAATGAACGCGGAGGAGTTGCTGACCTTCTCATCTCAAATGATGGTGAAAAGGTTTTAGACATAAAATTCTATGATCTTCAAAATCCGGGAATTCATGAATCGTATGATTCACTTAAACCCCAGTTGATTGAATCAGACAAGATTT
>CAZDJH010000653.1:0-1849 GCA_964505645.1 uncultured archaeon
AAGAGATTGAAAAGTTCAATAGTTTGATGCGGATTTAATTCAACTCCAATTTCGACATTATTTGATAATGCGTGTTGAGTGATATTTGCACTGCATAGAAAACCTTTCCGAGATTCTAACTTTGGGTCAATAATAAGATATTTTGCATGAAAATGGGGAGCTGTCCGAATTAAACATCTTTTTCTTAACTGCTGTAATAAATCTTTATGTTCAATGATTCATAATTGTATCATATAACCAAAATTTACCCGTTCTGGCTGATGCTGATTTAATTTTAAAAATGAATAATATCCAAGATGAAGAGATTGAGGTTCAGTATAGAGGCAGTCTTGTAAACAATGATATATTTAAATCTATTTTAAATCTTGAAGGTGGAAAGAAAGCTTTTGAACTTAGGAATAAAAAATATCAATTAATTGAGCATTAGTTTTCATTTTAGAAGAAGATTAAAACAAATCAATCTCAAATCATAAGTGATAATAAACTTTAAACATATGTAAATTATATTATTACTATGGATTACAAAACAAGAGCTCAAAATTGGTTTGAGCGCGCTTTAAAAGAGAAAGATAATTTCGTCAAATTCATATTGTTTTATATCTCATTTGAAGTAATTGTAAAATTAAATCATAATAAAATAAGATCAATAAAAAATGTTGAAAAGATTAAAAATTATTTCCTTGAGAATTTTGATGGGAGAAAGATAGAATTTTTAAAGAATAAATTAGATAATAATCCATTAAAAAATATGAAACCATCTGGAGACCTTAGGTGGAAGGGGAAATTGGATTCTAAAGAGGATTTCGATGGAATTATTGAATTTATTATTAGAGCAAGAAATAACTTATTTCACGGTGATAAAAAGCTTGATGATGAAAGAGATGAATTTATTGTTTCGCAAGGTAATTTAATTTTAGAAATGTTATTAGAGGGTATGATTAAAGAATTAGAGTAATAATTTTTATTAGATTTTTAATCTTTTTCTTAGATTTTCGCCAAAAAAACACAGCATTTCAGAATCCTTGCCAAATGCGATCCATCTTGCATTTCATGGTTTATTTAATTCTTATTCTCTATTTTTAATACACATCAATATTTATTTTCTTCATATTTAAATGTGTTTCTAAAAAGGTATGATCAGTATGAAAGAAAGAAATATAACTTAAGCAAATTTATTAATCCTTTAAAGATAAAAGTTTCTCACGGTTTTCTCTTGTTATATGAAAACTACTAAGTTCGGATATATGCTCAAAAAATTCGCCCTTTCTCCAAGCAACCGGAATCGGGGCTCCACTTGAAGGTAGATAATCCGAAACTCCATTTGGAAATTCAATTCTGGCAATTATATTTTCAAAATCCAAAGGAATATCTGTCTTAAAATATGCATCATAGCTATGTTTAATACGATCTTCATCTGGAATTAGATAATTCAATGAGGAAATAATGGAAGCAATGATCTCATCTTTATCCTTTAAATCACCCTTCTTTAGATTTTTTAGTTGAATCGGATTAATTAAGTCATTTATAACTGATAACTCGTTAATCGATAACTCTGGTCGTTCTTTTATATTCAGTTCTTTAATATAGAAGAACTTATCATCGCTGGAAAATTCCCCATCAATTTCTCCCTTGCCAATAAGTTCATAAATTTTAGCAATTATTTCATTAATAGGTATACCTGTAATATCTTGAATATACTCTATTTTTATTGTGTTTTTAGTTTAAAAAATTCCTTTTAATTGATAAAAAAATTGTGAATTCGCAAAATTAAGTGTTTTTTCGAACATCAAAAATCTAAAAATGGATCTCTAATACGAAATCTTAGTATGGGAAGAGGAAAGCATTTATA
>CAZDJH010000654.1:0-1840 GCA_964505645.1 uncultured archaeon
CCCCTACTGACACCTCATGAATTAGGGGAATGTATGTAAAATATTCTGAAGGGTCTATTAAAATAACTTCTAAGCCCTTTTCCTCTTCCAAACTTCGGGATGCGGAAAGACCTCCAAACCCCCCGCCAATTATTACCACTCTCTTCATATTATACTATCCGTATTAATGACTTTAAATTTACTTTTAAGATTATTTATTACATTTCAAGTATGTAAAATTCTTTATATCCTTTTGAATTAAAATAATATATCAATAAAAATAAAAATAGAATATGATATTTAAGAGGTAGCATTTAAATTGTCAACTAATATGGAATACGAAGAAATGGCAAGAAAGATCGATAATATAGTTAATTCACCGATGCCAAAGTTTAAGAAGAAGGAACTTGATGCAATTGTAGAACGCTACAAGAAAACTCATAAAAAGTCCAAAAAAGCATTCGAGAGAGCTAAAAAAATCATTCCTGGTGGAGTTGAACATAATTTAGCATTCAATTTTCCATTTCCTCTGGAGAGCAAAAAAGTATGGGATTGCTATATGGAAACGATAGATGATGTCGTTCTCACAGATTTCTTGATGAACGGTGGGCCAATCATTTTGGGACATAATTATAAACCCCACACTCAAAAGGTAGTAGAAGTGATTGAAAAATATGGCTCCTGCCATGGAATAACCAACGAATATGAATATAAGGCTGCGGAACAACTGCAAAAACATTTTCCATCATGCGAAAAGATTCGATGGCTTCAAAGTGGTACAGAGGCAGATATGTTAGCACTAAGAATTGCCCGTGTATATACAGGAAATAAGCATGTAATAAAATTTGGAGGCCATTATCACGGATGGAGTGATCAATTAGTATATGACCTCCATATTCCTGGTACTTTACGGATGGAATCTCATGGAATCCCCCGTAATATTTATAAGTATGTTCATTCTGTACCACCAAATGATATTGAAGCACTTCGTGAATTATTTAAGGAAAAGCGTCGAATCGCAGCGGTAATTTTAGAACCCATGGGTGGTGAATCAGGGGCAATACCTGTAAAACCCGGTTTCAATAAGGAAGTTGCAGAATTATGCCATGAAAACGATACTTTATTAATTTCTGACGAGGTAGTTTGCGCATTTCGCCTTGATATGGGCGGAGGTCAGAACTATTTTGGATATGAACCTGATTTATCTGTATTTGGAAAGATTGTAGGACATGGATATCCATCGGCAGCGGCCATTGGAGGTAAAGAGGATATTCTTAATACGGTCGCAGCAGGAGTAGGAGGGGGGTCGAAACGGGCTTATAGTGGTGGAACACTCGCAGCAAACCCGCTGACATGTGCGGCAGCCTATTGGGCTATTAAATTCGTTGAAGAAACAAATGCAACAGAGGTCGCTGGGAAAGCAGCCACCCGCCTATCCAACGGAATGAATGAAATATTTGAAAAGCATGACCTTCCATGGTTATCCTATAATTACAACGCCACTGTCCACTTTCACACGAGTTGTGTATTCGGAATCGATATCACTGACCCTTCCCAAGCACCGCAAATAAAACAGCGTAAGGAATTTATGGAAGAAATGGGCGCAGCACTGATAGACCAAAAGCTAATTTCTGTAGCGGGTAGTCGTTTTTACACTTGCATCCAACATACAGATGAAATCATCGATGAAACTCTAGAAAAGATCGATAAGATTTGCGCAAAGATAGAATAGATCTCTATATTACCTAATTTTTAACTGACTGCGAAAGAAGTCCCCTACATTTATGTAGGGAATGAATTTCGCAGAGCATCCACATTTTTTATTGTTTGGTTGAGATGACCCGCATTATAAGTCACTAAA
>CAZDJH010000655.1:0-1836 GCA_964505645.1 uncultured archaeon
TTCTCTGAAAATTTCTGAAGAAGCAATAACTAAGAGGCTTGAAAACAAAGGTTTCCGCTTAAAAAGGAACAAGTGGGTCCGTTATGGATTTCAGATACAAAAAGAACCCATAAATATAGGCGCTTCGCACGAATATTTACAGGGGTATTATTATATTCAAAATATTGTTTCTATGCTCCCACCAGAAATTTTAAATCCTCAACCACTAGAAACGGTGATAGATATGTGTAGCGCGCCTGGTGGTAAATCCACTCATCTTGCTCAACTCATGAAAAATAAAGGTATTTTGATCTTGATTGAACGGAATGAAAGGCGCATCCCCGCCTTAAAACTTAACATCCGGAGAATGGGGGTAAAAAATTCATATGTGCTTAATTTCGATTCTATGAAACTAAATTCCTTAGGGATTCGACCAGATAAAATATTATTAGACGCGCCATGTACGGGTGAAGGGTTAATAAGAGTAGATCCGGAACGAAAAAACAGTAAAAGAACTAAAGATTTAATAAAAATGTCGGAGATTCAAAAAGAACTCTTGCATGCCGGACTAAAAAGTTTAAGAAATAACGGACTGCTACTTTATAGTACATGCTCAATAGCCCCTGAAGAAAACGAATTTGTGATAAATGAAGTCCTTGAAAAAAACCCGACCGTTAGAATTATCGATCTCAAGGAAGAATATGGGGCTTCAGGCCTTACTGAAGTATTTGGAAAGACATTACATCCTGATTTGAAGTTTGCTCAAAGATTTTACCCCCATATGCATGATACTATCGGCTTTTTCATTTGCTTATTACAGAAAGAAGGATAATTTGATTGTATAATATTTCAAGTCTCATTGAGCAAAATGATAAAATTAGTTCCTTGGGGATAAGCCCCCTTAATCCGATCCTCAACCATTTTGTCGTCCATCATCACCTGCTTCCTTTTCTCCATAGATCGATTTAGAAAATCATTCTATATTCATATTCTTTTTTTTAATAATTATTAAATTGAGATATTTTAAATATTTATAAAAAAGACATAGACCGTTTCTATTCTACGCAAATGAGATTTCAATTAATATTAGAATTATCTTTATGTTCTAAATTTCCATTATTAATAGTTTGGATTTGGAGGGGTTTTTTATAAGGATATTGACTTCGATTTATTGCTCCTCTCTTAGATAATAACCTTTATCAATTAAATTAATGGCTACATTCCCATTAATTTGTAAATCTTCTATTTCGATTTGCTCTATTAGTGAAAGTCCAACCGCGATCAGCTCTTTAAACGGATTAAAAATAAAATATATTTTGTTTTTTCGTAAATTAGATGGGAATTCCTCAACCATCCCCTTTTCAATGTTATTTCCATAAAGGATTGCTTTAGAACCTTTCTCATTTAAATAAATCTTAATTCCTTCCGGGATTAAGTGGAGGTCCTCAAAATATTGAGCTGCCTCTATGCTTAAAAAGAAGTTACCTCGTTTTATAAAGCCAAAATAAATCCCAATTTCTTCAATATTCTCTTTAATCTGAAAATTCAGTACTTTTTCATGGAATGGAGTTTGGATCATAAATATCTGTGGGTATTTTTCTTGTTTATCCAATCTGGGTATTAAAACAAATAATTGCGACTTCCGTTGCTCTATATGGGACCTTAGGGAATCTGAGATAATACTTAGTTCACTTAGAATAAGATTCTTTTCATATTCATTCAGAGCTCGAAAATTGTCAGCCATTTAGATTTATATTTTCAATCCTCTTTTTAAATAAAAAAATAAAATAAATAAATAAGTATAGTCCTTTATATTAATATTAAAGAGTTAAAATATATTAAATAATACAAAATAAT
>CAZDJH010000656.1:0-1823 GCA_964505645.1 uncultured archaeon
GCATTTTTATATTCAGTGATATCTTTTAAAATTCCTAAGATTCCCAAGAAATTACCTTTTAAGCCCAATATTGGGATTCTGGTAGACCGAAAGGTTCTAATCCCAAACTTTGTAAACCATTCCTCTTCGATATCTACTTTCGGAACTCTGGTCTCTATTACTTCCTGGTCCTTTTCTTGATGATCTCGGGCAAGATCCTTGGGATAATTGGGGAATATGATAAAATTTGTTCCTATCTCTTTTTGGATTCCAAAAAGTTTGATGAAATATTTATTTGCTTTGATAAAATTATTGGCATTTTCTTTGTAATAAATCGGATTTGGAATGTAGTCAAAGATAAAGAAATCTCTGTTAATAATTTTTTTTATTCTTACATTTTTAGGAGATTTCAGATTCAATATGTGGGATCCTCAGCGATCTTTATTGATAATCAATGAAAGAAAGGTATTTTATTATATTAAAGATCTTATAACCTTTATTTAAATGTACCTTAAATAACTTAAATAAAACAAACACTGATTTACACTCTTTTAGATGGATATGCCAAAATCTTGGATTTTGTCTAAGTACGAGGCAGAAGCTCTTTATGAAAGGTTTCAAAAAACCATTTTGATTAAAAATAGGTAATAATCTAATTAAGAAATTCTTAAAAATTACATAATTTTTTAACTCTTCTGGTATTTTTTCCTAATAGGATGAATCAAGGATGTCTCTAAAAGTTGAAGAATTATATAATAAAGCACTTTCAAAGATAAAAGAGGGGTATTGGGAAGAAGGAAGGGAGATCGCCCTTAAATGCGTTAAACAAGACCCAGACTTTCTTGGAGGTTGGAAGATAATGTTTATGTATGAGGTGCGCAATGCGACATTAGAAAGTGAGAAAGTCAAGGCGAGATTGGATGAAATCCCCTTTGAAATGATTGAATCTTCAGTTACGGAAGAAAAGGTTCGTAAGTTTAAGGTATCTTTTCTTAAATACATAAATAAGTTTAAAAAATAGGTTTTTTTGGCCGCTATAGACCGTTTTTTGGCATACTTTTTTCAAAAATAAAATTTTTTAAATATCAGCAGCCACTCTTCTTGAATTTATTTTATTCCCAATAAACTTTTTATTCCATTTAATTTAGACATGTGCCCCCCGGTAATAAAATTCATGATAGTTTCTTTCCCTCCAATTCGATTTGTTATCTCTTTGAGTGGGATATTTTCTGCATATAATTTTTCTGCTTGCTGTTTTGCGTCTTCTAAATAGTCTAGTTTCTTTCTGATCTCCGTATTTCCCCCTGATAAATGTCCAAGGTGTCCAGAAAAAATCTCTTTTACATCGTAATTCGTTAATTTTTTCAATGAAGCTAATATTTTTTTTAAATTTTCAAATGGTTGGGATTCAAGAGATAATTTAGCAATATGAAGGTCTCCTGAAAATAGCCATTTCTTAGTCGGTTCATATAGACAAATATGACCTTTTGAATGGCCTGGGGTATGAATTACTTTCAAATTATAAGATTCTGTAGTAATTTCGGAGGGAATTTCTATGGGCTGGGAAGGTTGGGGGAGACCCCATGCTAATTTCTGATATCGACGTAGGTTTAAAAGATTAGGGTCTTTAATTAAGGGGATTGCTTTCTTATGCGCATAAATGTTAACCCCCCTTTTTTCTTCCAGAAGTGCATTATTTCCAATATGATCTTCGTGACCATGGGTATTTACAACGAAATTGAGTTCTTTTCCCTCTAAAAAGTAAACTAAGGGACCTCCACATATTTTAGTCCCAGTATCGATGAGTAGATCTTCTAATAAATAACTATAGACGGGATAAACAT
>CAZDJH010000657.1:0-1822 GCA_964505645.1 uncultured archaeon
TGTTTGAGGATCTGCAGGTACTCCCTCGGCGTTTTTTTCGGCTCCCGCTTGATCTCCACGTGGAAGGGTTCCTCACCTTCGTGCACCTCAAGGTGGTAAAAATTCTCCTATTTAAACCTATGGTTGCTGCTCCCCGATCGATTCGGGATCCCGTTTAAGCAATTCGAATATAGAGAGCTTCCATTCTTAATTATAGATAGTAGTATTGTTAAAAAAACTTTTTGAATTTTTGAATTAAATAGAAAGTTATACTTTTATCCTAAATTCCTTGATAATTACTTGATTCCCCTAATGGAATTCCCCTAATGGAATAATATTTCCTCAGACTTAAGATTCATAATATAATTTTCTCCAATAAGATAGGCTGTCGTTATTTAATTTTGGAGACATCAGAAGAAAATATTTAAAAAAACAAAAGATTTAAATGAGGATAAAAAAGTTTCGGAAATTTAAAGGGATAAATCTTTACAAAATTCTTCCTTTATGAATATTTTTAGACAAGGTTCCATTTCGGGGTGAACCCCTTATAGTGGAAGTCCAAATAGCCCGTGAACCTGTCGCGCTCGTGGCTATATTTGGGGGCGAAATAGGCATAATTTTCCTCGTACCACTCCTCATATATCTCGTACTGCTCGAGCGAAATGAAATGCCTATGGAGCACATAAATGGGTTGTTCCTCAGTCCCGAAGCACTTAACGGAGTAGACGCGGACGCGGTCGCCGGATACGTCCCCTGCGAGATGTCCCCTCCCGTCAGAGATGATGGAATTTAAGCAGCACCTTTCAACGTAATGGGCCATTTCGGTCAAAAAATCATACCGCTCTTTTTTCTCTTGTACCAGCCCTTCCTCCCTGAGCTGTCGCATCTCTTCCATTAAACTGTTCCACATATCAATTACGGCGAGCTGGAATACCTTTCGGAAACCGTCGCGGATCCTCCTCAACCGCGGATGGGATAGGCGATAGAAGCGCGGCTTGGGCAGTTCTTTTTCGGTTATCATCATCTTATATATGGTAATTCTCCTATTTAAATTATGGGTTCTTACAAGGAAACCTAACTCTAGCTTTCCTGTGACCCCCTGGTAGGCTCGGGATCCCGTTTAAGCAATTCGAATATAGAGAGCAGCTCGATGTGCTGGTGCTCGTCGATGGCGCAGAAGACGCTGATAAAATGATTCCAAGCATCTCTCGGGGTGATTTTCAATATATTTGCGAAGCTGGGGTTCAGAAGGTCGGGGGCTTCGCCCACCCAGCTGTATTGCCTTACCCGTTCCACCAAAACCTCGTATTTATCCCTGTAGAATTCGGTTTGATCAAGTGTCTCTATAAACCAATCCTCCCTACTCTTTGTCCTATAATCTTCAAGCCTATCCATGAATTCTCATATATCGGTTCTAAATTGCGAACCTTCGGTACGGTCGAAGTCGAACCCGTAGTTCCCTCTGTTGCTTTCGAACGGCGAGGTTCCCCAGAGCGGCATCGAGGTGATGTCGAAATTATCGGGGAGGTCGTCCTTGAACTTTTCCTTCCACTTATCCCCGATCGCTTCAAGCGCCCCCGACTTAATGTAATGTGCCAACGTCCTGCCCTCGAACTCGTCCATCAACTCCTCCGCCGTGGAAACTTAGGGGTAGTGCGGTTTGTAATGGAAATAAAATAAAACAGTAGTTTGTATAGTAGGACACGCGAGAACGGAATCCGTAAAGTTTATGAAAGATCATAACTCGAATTATGAAAGATCATAACTTATTTTATGAAACTTCATAAACTTAATTATGAAAACTCATAAACTTAGGGGTACTGCGGTTTGTAATGGAAATAAA
>CAZDJH010000658.1:0-1819 GCA_964505645.1 uncultured archaeon
AACAATAATAATTATTAATTCGTCTATTTTAAATTTCACTTTCTTGTTCATTTCTGGGTCTAATTGTTATAATATCTTCTCTTGCTAACAGCGCTCCATATTGAAGAGCTGTATATATATCATCTTCCTTCAGTGATGGATATTGCTTGAGTAATTCCTCAATTGAGTCCATATCTGCGAGAAAATAAAGAATAACAGATACTAAAACTCTTGTCCCCTTAATATGGGCTTTCCCATGAAAAACCTTTGGATCAAAGGATATTATTGAAACCCATAATCTTAAATACCCTTAAAACTTAATCTTGGTTGTATGGTGTCGGTTGAGTTAAATTTACTGAATATTTTCTGCCTACGAATTAACAAGAAGAAAGTGACCTACGAAGGCGAGACCGTTGGAGATATAATTATGCAATTTGTACGAGACCATAAGAACCAATTAGACGACAACCTTATGGATAAAGGAAAAAAAAAACTGCACGAAGATATAATCGTCTTGCTCAACGGGAAGGATATCAAGTATCAAAATAATTACAAAACGGAACTACGGAATGGCGACCGGCTCTTCATTTCTTATCCTATCTCTGGCGGGTAATGATACCAAGCATATTGATAGATTTATAATTTCGGGGGGAAGTGCCGACTCTTTCCTCCTTTCTTGAAAATAAGAATGTACTCATGTTCAAGCGTTACATACGCGTTTGAGGGAAGCATCCCCGAGCCCAAAAGCTTGGTGGGGCTGTTGCTTTCTATCATGAGATAAGAGGGTGAAGTCATGATTAGTTCGACCGAATCGTGGCAGAGTCCAGCCATATCAGTAGAGCTATCTAAAAAGACCTTGTGATAGGTTTGCATCATTATTTTTATGATTTTAAGTAAGAAACTATAATAGAGAATTTATTGATACATTTGGATTGAAATGCAGAATTAGAATTGATATTCTTTCAATTTGAGAGTGGGTAAAATATTATGAAGATCCTTCTCAGTTGTATGCATCTCTATCTTTTTATTTAAGGCATAGGCAATAATAATACAGTCATTATAAGAGAGGATATGGGAATATTTACTTTTCAACTCTCCCGCTTTAAAAACGAGTGATTTATTTAAATTTACTAATTTAATCGGATAATTTTCTATAAATGAAGCGATTCGAGTATCAGCCCCCACCAATCCTATCAACTTAGAAATCCGATAATACGCTTCAATCAAAATGGGATAAAGGGTATGGCATATATTAATCCCTTTTTTTACGTCATTCACCAATTTTAATATATCTTTAGGAGGTTTTTTCGAATATAACTGTGTAATTATCCCTGTATCCAAGCAAATTGTATTTTTCAATTACAATTCCCTCTGCAATTCTTCCATTTTTATGGCACTTGATACCTTTTTCATTTCTTCCGAGCTATATGATTCTTTCCTTAATTCTACCTCGTCTCTGATGGGAATTATTCGCAGTACCCCCTCGTCTTCTAGCACAAAAACTTTATCCCCATCTTTTAGGTTATATTTTTTTCTATAAAATGCCGGGATTGTTATCATACCATTATTTGTCACTTTAACTGGTTTTTCTCTGATAATTTTTTTAATACTCATATTTACTAAATAATTAAAATCCTAAATAAATCTTTGTTTTACTTAGTATTTTTAAATTCCCCTAAACATTGATATAAGAATAATAAATTGATTCTAAAGGTTTTTTTAGGGGAAAAGCTTTTTACCTTTTTAATGTGAGAAGGCACACACCTTTATTTAGGTGTGTGATGAATCGCATAGTAAGTCACTAATTTAAACGCCTGTATCAACATAGCCTGGCGGATAA
>CAZDJH010000659.1:0-1811 GCA_964505645.1 uncultured archaeon
GCGAAATTCATCCCCTACATAAATGTAGGGGACTTCTTTCGCAGTCAGTTAAAAAGTAGAGCATTCAAAATCAATTTTAAAAATAAGAATTAAAAATATAAGGAGATAGAAATAAACTAAGATATACTAAATTAAAAATTGGTTTTCTATAAATACAAAATAAACTCATAATAAAGTAATATAAATCATATTGGAGTAAAAAAATGAGAACAGTTGAAGAATATAAGGAAGCTCTTTATAATATGAAACCTAATATTTATATTGGCGATGAGAAGGTGGGTCGAGACGACTGGCGCATACAAGGTGGAATAAACATAATTAAAACTACCTATGAATACGCTCACGACCCAAAATACGAAGATTTATGTATTACTAACTCACATTTTACAGGAAAAAAGATCAATCGCTTTACCCATATCCATCAAAATAAAGAAGATCTAATGAAAAAGCAAAGAATGACGCGTGTATTATGCCACCATGTTGGCGGATGTATCCAACGATGCATGGGAATTGATGCATTAAATGCCCTTTCTGTGGTGACCTATGAATGCGATGAGGCATTCGGAACCAACTATTATGATCGCTTTAAAGAATATATGATGGATTTTCAAGAAAAAGATCTCGCAGCATCATGCGCCTCCACGGATGCTAAAGGGGATCGAAGTAAGCGACCCCACGAACAAGAGAACCCCGGTGCGTATGTCCATATTGTGGAGTCACGAGACGATGGGATCATCGTGCGCGGAGCAAAACAATGTATCACCAATGCGCCCTATGTTGATGAGATCGTGTCCGTACCATGTCGCTTTTTAACCCCAGAAGATAATAAATATGCAGTATCCTTTGCTATCCCCGCAGATTGGGATGGCGTGGAGATTCTTGCTCGGCCCGCATGGGTACACGGCGTACGAGAGTGTCCTGAGGAGTTTAAGTGTCCAACAATGGAATTGGGAGATGTCGAAGCCTTCATTATTTTTGACGATACATTCATTCCTAAAGAGAGAGTATTTTTGAATGGAGTAGAAAATCCCGATGCGACAGCATATGGAGGATTTTTAGCCCTTCTTTTCGCACATTACCATCGGCATTCATATACGGGGTGTAAACCAGCTATTAGTGAGATTTTGGCCAGTGCGTGTTCATTAGCAGCAGAATATAATAATGTAGAAGATGCAAAGCATGTTCAGACGAAAATCAGTCATTTAATTGGTACTGCTGAATTGGTTTTTGCAGCTGGAGAATCAAGCGCCCTTCATTCAGAGAAATCACCATCCGGAACGCAGATTCCCGATGAAGTGTTGACAAATGCGGGAAGAAGGCTGGCGGGCGAAAACATTTACGAAGAATACAAAATCTTAGCAGATCTTACGGGAGGAATCATGGCAACTTTACCGTATATAGAGACATTTACAAATACTAAAATTGGAGAATTAGGTTTAAAATATATGCAACGAAATCCCCGCATTTCACCAGAAGAAGGGATTAAAATAATAAAAGGCATTGAAACGTTAGGTTGTTCTGATATTGGAGGGATTTTACAGGTTGCTGGTCTGCATGGCGGTGGTTCCCCTCAAATGGAGACTATTGCGATGATGGGGCGTTACCCGCAGCGAGATTTAAAGAAGATTGCCAAATATCTCTTTGGACTTAAGAGTAGAGCCCCTCGTTTCGAGCGATCAGAAGATCCCGTGACCCCTCGCATGCTCTTAAAACGCTACCGAAAAGCAATGAAATTTAAGCACGGGGCAGACGAAGATTAAAGGCTACAGTTGCATATTGAAACAAATATAAACTCGCGTATCATTCTTTTC
>CAZDJH010000660.1:0-1805 GCA_964505645.1 uncultured archaeon
ACTAAGCGTTGATAAAGGAGAATTCATATCGATTATGGGACCTTCGGGCTCCGGAAAGACCACCTTATTAAATCTCATGGGAGCCCTAGATTCTCCGACGAAAGGGTATGTTGTCGTGAACGGCAACAAACTAAATGATTTAAATGATTCTGCGCTCACTCGATTGCGGAGAAAACACATAGGATTTATTTTTCAATTTTACAACTTGGTACCTGTTTTAACGTGTTATGAAAATGTGGAATTACCGCTCATCATATCGGGCGTAAAAAAGCAAGAGCGTGAAAAGAAAGTAAAGAAACTCCTTGAAAAGGTTGGGCTCAGAGATTTCAAAGCACATAAGCCCAATGAACTTTCGGGAGGACAACAACAGAGAGTAGCAATTGCACGGGCATTAGTAAATGAACCTAGTATTATACTTGCAGATGAATTAACGGGTGATTTAGATTCTAAAACAGGAGCAGAAATTATGGATTTTATCGAATCGCTCAAAAAATCTGTAGAAGAGACAGCGATTATCGTGGTAACACATGATAAAAATATCGCAAAAAGAGCGAATAAGATATACTATATTCAAGATGGCAGACTAAATAGAGAAGAAGATCTAAAAAAATAATCAATTTATTCTAAGATTTATAAAAAGTGAAATATAATATATAAAAATTATTTAATAATAAGAAACAAAGATGAATTTAAAATTAATAAAAAGAGATTAAGTAAAAGTGAATAAATCTAAAGAATTAATATTACGGGCAATTGTTACTGTTATAGCTATCATTATAGCAGCAATATTAGGGATTATTGCGGTGATCGAAGCGCCAGTGGCACCTTTCCCGGGCGTATCTGGACTCTACCTAGCAGTCGCTATTTATATTCCCCTGAGCCTATGGATGAAGGGGTGGGGTGTGGTAGTAGGATATGTATCCTGCATATTTGTGGGCTACAATTCAGGACTTGGAGTAGTGAGCTTTTATTGGTCGTTAGCGGATCTATTTGAGGGGTTATTACCTCTTTTAGTTTTTAAAATCGCAAAAGCTGATGTAGATGTAGGAAAAGATTTAGAACGCCCAAACATAATATATTTATTGATGGGGGCATTAGTTATTAATCTTATCGTTTCCGCTATTGCTACAGCATCAAATCTATCGATCATATGGATTACAACCTTGATTATTGCTATAGTAATCTTAATTGGGTTGTACGTGCTGAACCCCACTAAATCTTGGCTTCTTTATATAATATTTGGAGTCTTTGGAGCCTCATTTATTTCGGCGTTATTTGGAATTTCCGGGTTTATCCTTGCTGGAGCACCTATGAATACTTTTTGGACCGGAGTTCTTGGTTGGTTTGCTGGGGATGTAATCGTGTTGTCTGCAATAGCAACTCCGATGATGGTCTTTTTAACGAGATATATAAAAGAAACATCAATATTCGTTGAAAATTGGTTTTAGTAAAGCAAAATTTTATAATACTTTCTTTTTTTTGAAGCGTTTAAAAAATAGAATCTATTAAAAGATAATCTTATTAAAAGATAATCTTATTAAAGAGTGAAGGTTATTTCTAAATCATCTAGGTTAACAAAAAAAATAAATGTCGCCTCTGATTAATTAACTAAAGATTCAGTTGAAACCCATGTTTAATACTCAAGATTTTCAAGAATATCCAGAGCTTATCTATTTTATAAAGAAAATCAACAAATATAAGGAAAAAGGAAAGAATAGTAAGCTTGCATCAAAAATGGAGGAACTTATGGAATTAGTGGAGGAAGAGGGATTGAAAACCCCAATAACCTATATTTGTAGCGTTTT
>CAZDJH010000661.1:0-1801 GCA_964505645.1 uncultured archaeon
AATTTTGAACAAAATTACTTTTCCCAGTACCTGTAGAACCACAAACAAACATATGCTTCTCCAAGTCGTCCAATGAAAAGAAAAACTTGTAGGTCTTGAAATTATTCCGCATCAGCCTCCCGATTTCGATTAAACCTTTTCTCGATTGGAAAAATGAAGGGGAGGACAAGATGATAGCATCCTCGTGCCTATAATTAAGGGCTAAAATGTACATCACTATACTCAAAAAAAGGGAAAAAAGTCCAAGGGACACCAGTAAAGTTCTATCTATGTTTTTGGGCATTTGGGAAGGAATATATGTATCTAAGTTTAAGAGGAAATTTACTATTAAAAAGAAGATAAATGGGGGAATTATATAGCATAAAAGGGCAAGGTTTCTTTCCTTTAATCGCGAGAGGTAAAAAATAAGATTAGAAAAGAGTAGAAAAACACTGAGAATGAAATAAACTTCAACCGATATCATCTATAATTAAGGCTTTTTTAACCTAATAAAACCCACTAAATCTTTATTCCCTTAGTTTGGGGGTAATGTTCAATATGAATATTGTTAATCAACGGAGGAAGGTTAGACGGCTTCATCATTTTAAATCGTATATTGTCAATTATTTGGTTCTATAATTCGAAAATTAATGACATTTATTATCCCCCTTTTTAAATTTTAAAGCTATCGTAAAAAAAGTCGGCAAGGGTTTATGGTATTAGCGATAAAACATAAAATTTAAATATAAGTTATGTTTTCTTAAATTCGACAGTTGTTAATTCAACTGTCCAAGGAAATTGGACTGCCTTGCTAAAATCCCTGGATTTTTGTCTTTTGGTGATCTACTTTACGTATGTATAGTAGGAATCTTCTTTACTTCTCCCTTTACACTATGGTTGCAGCGAGGACACCAATTTTCTCTCTTTTTTTTCCTAATTATTAAATTGAGATTTTATAATCACAATTAGTGATTACAAGAACTAAAGGGCAAAATTAAGATAAAGTAGTATCTGCTTTATAGATCAGTTGGGTCAGCGTAGAGAAAGTAGAGCTTCCTTTTTAACATGAGAAAAGGAAGAAAATCGGTAAATGTATAACATTCATGCATATAATATGGTAATATGCATTTTTCTATCAAATTATTAACAAACCTTATTTTGAAAAAAAATTTCCAATAATTAACAATGAATATCCAAAACAAGGACATCTCAATTGATTTTGAACCTATATCCAGAAGAATAAAGCTTCAGACATTTGACAAGACTTTATATGAAATTCTAACGGAAATTAATGTGAAGATACGCTCAGAATGCGGTGGCGTAGGGACATGCGGCAAATGTCTATTAAGAATACAAGAAGGGGAAGATTTTCTCAATAATCCCACGAATTCCGAAAGGAAACTGCTTAATCAGAACCAGTTTGAAGAGGGGATGCGATTAGCGTGTCAAACAAAAATAGAGGAAAAAAATAAAGCCCGATTAATCCAAAAAAAAGCCCCTCAGATTAAGGTGTATCTTCCCGAAACTTTATTGATTGAGGATTTTACGATTTTAACCACGGGTAAGGGGAAGGGGGTGGAATTAAACCCCGCAATAGAGAAAGTCCTTATTACAATTGAGAAATCAAGCTTGGAAGAGCCAATGGCGGATTTTGAGCGTTTGGTACAATCTTTTGGCCTTCAGAAGGTTCAATTAAAAAAACCGATTACGATAGAGTTTGAACTCTTAAAAACCTTACCAGAACTTCTAAGGAAAAAGAATAATCTATTAACTACTACCATTTGGAATGGGCAAAAAATTATTGCTATCGAAACAGGAAACC
>CAZDJH010000662.1:0-1799 GCA_964505645.1 uncultured archaeon
TATGTAACCTTAAGAAGGAGAATATTAATCTTGATCAAAATACTTTATAATTACTTATAGTATAATGGAATAAATGAAATAGGATATAAATTGAGTTTAAATTAAGAGATTTTAAAAATGTCGAGAGAAAAAATTAAAAAATGGAACTGGGATACCTTCGATGAGTTGGAAGAAGTGGAGATACAAGAAAGAGTAAAAATGCTGGTATCTGATTTAGGTCTGAGCGAAAAGGCTCGCTTAATGTCGGGCGATAAATCAATGTTATCTGTGATCAGTATGCTAATTCATTATAATAAAAATCCCATTCCTGCGGGGGTAAACGAAGAAGTGCAAATTCCCGGTATTTTATTTGCCGACGGTCCCCGTGGTATAGTTCTCAATAATTCCACATGCTTCCCCGTTTCAATGGCCAGAGGTGCCACATGGGATATTGAATTAGAAGAGGCAATTGGTGACGCCATCGGGATAGAGGCTAAGGCTCAAGGGGCTAACTTTTTTGGGGGAGTTTGCATCAACTTGTTGAGACATCCCGCATGGGGAAGAGCCCAAGAAACCTATGGAGAAGACCCTTATCACATTGGTGAAATGGGGGCTTCCTTAACGCGCGGAGTGCAAAACCATATCATGGCGTGTGCTAAGCATTATGCATGTAATAGCATCGAAAATACTAGATTTAAATTGAACGTGAAAGTGGCCGAAAGAACACTTAGAGAAATTTATTTACCTCACTTTAAAAAATGCGTTGAGAATGGCGTGGCATCTATTATGAATGCGTATAATAAGGTAAATGGGAAATATTGCGGACACAATAAGCACCTTCTTCGGGAGATCCTCAAGGAAGAATGGGGATTTCGGGGGTTCGTGATCACAGATTTTGTATATGGCGTCCGCGATGGAAAAAAGGCGATTGAAGCGGGGGTAGACATTGAAATGCCCTATAAGTGGAAAATGCGGCCGAGTAAGATTATTAAATGGGTAAATAATGGGACAATTCCCGAAGAGTTAATTAATGAAGCGGCCTTCCGAATCTTGCGGCAACAAATCAAATTTGCAAGGAGCCCAAATTCCGTTTTGTACAATAAAAGAAAGATAGCCTGTGATGATCATATTAAGCTGGCATTGGAAGCTGCAAGAAAAAGCATTGTGTTGTTAAAAAATGAGAATAGAGTTTTACCGCTTAACAAGGATCACTTGAATAAAGTAGCGGTAATAGGGAAACTAGCAAATATCCCAAATTTAGGGGATAAAGGAAGTAGTAGGGTGTACCCACCTTATGTAATCACGCCTCTCCAAGGGATTAAAGCGTTTAGCATTGACTCTTTAGAGGTTATATATGACGAGGGAAAGGATATAGAATCTACAAAGAAAATCGTCAAAGATGCCGACTGCGCGATTATTGTTGTTGGGTTTACCTATAAGGATGAGGGAGAGAATATGACTTTCGGAGGGGGCGACCGAGACACTTTATCGTTGAAGCCCGAAGATGAAGAGCTTATTCTTACGTTGTCGGAAGTATGTGATACTTGTATCGTTGTTATGGAGGGATCAAGTGCAATCCTTACCGAAAGATGGAAAAAGAACATACCCGCAATTCTTATGATTTGGTATCCCGGAATGGAAGGGGGTACCGCGTTAGCCGAGATTATCTTCGGTAATTATAATCCTGGCGGGAAACTTCCCCTTGTCTTTCCAAAATCACAATCGCAATTACCATATTTCGATGCGAAGACAAAAGAAATTGAATATGGATACTATCATGGTTATAGATTAATGGATAAAGAGGGCTATGAACCCGCATT
>CAZDJH010000663.1:0-1795 GCA_964505645.1 uncultured archaeon
AGTAACAATTATGTTTCTTCCAATTATTTCAACTATCGTAGCAGAAGGTCTATTTCCTAATCCAATTATTATTGCCTTCATAGGAGGGGTTAATATGGCTGGAAACTTCTTACCTCAAGGCTCTGCTTGTGATCTTCTTACTCTAAATTTAGCTAAAAAAAATAATGTGAAGAACTTAAATTACCGGAGGTTGTTAAAATATGGTGGAATCTTCGCAATTATTCATTTCGCCCTAATACTAGGATATACTATGATTTATACATTAATTCTAATCTAGAAGATTATAATATCCTTCATGTCAAGAAAACTTTTTATAGAGGCGACAAAGGGCAGCAACAGGGTATGGAGTACATATTACTCGCTAGATCGTAATCCGTATGAGAATAGTTCTACTTCTTCGGGCTCCGTCAAATATTTCCATAAATATCTCCCGCGAAACAAAACTAGGGGTATATGTCCGTGCTCCGAAATGTAGCCGTAAAACACGGATTCTTGGTGCTAATAAATGGGTTTCGTTCATCCACGTATTTCCTAAAAACGGCCTTCCAAACGATCTATCTCTTTTATTTCCTCATATGCTTTTTCCAACTCTTCGGGGCTCATATCCATAAATTTATTATACTGCCAATTTATGCTGTTATCAATCATACGAATAAGCTCCTTGGTTAATTCATTTATATTCGCGCTCTTGAGTTTATCGAATTTGATAATATAGGAATCAATGAATTGATACCCAATGACATTGAGATGAAAACTCCGAAAATTCGCCCGCAATTGATACTCAATCCCGCGCTCTTCATAAAGTTGATCGACCCATTGGAGGGTAAGCGTGCGGATATGAAGTTCGGGATTCCTTTCCTTTAATTTATCCTTAATGTTATTGCTTAGCACCTTGTCAATGAGTTGTTTTGCCCTTTCTTGCCGCTCTCCATATCTGAAATCTCTAATTTTTCCCATTGTTGTAATTACTTCCAATAAACTTCTTAATATGGAAATTAAATTGAACTTTACTGTCAATCCCAGTTTCTTCCATTAAATAGGTATAGGATAAAAAGCCTTCCCTCTCCAAAACATTTAATATTTCCCTGCGAATTTCATGAGAAAGAATTGAATATATATCCACATTTTCCCCTCAATTGCCTTTAATTGAATTTAAATTACATTGTAAAAAAAAAATTATCAATTATTATTTTTGATAATTCCATTTATCAACATGATAAATAAACGGTTCGAAAATTTAAATCTTCCTATTGGGATCCAACATAATTCATCTCATCAATTTCTTAAAAGATAAATTGATGTTATGGCTATTATAGAAAGTAATAGAAATCCGAGAGGATAACTTGGAATATACCAGGAATCAGAAATGGGAATAAATTGAAAATCCTCAATTGTGATTGAAAGTTCATCGCAATACGTTCCGGAAGATATGGATTTCGCGGATTCATTATAGATTTCGCCGTTAAAAAGCCAATAGTTCAAATGTACTCGGTCATTTCCCGCTTGAGGAATGGAATCTCCTTGAAAAATCCATTCATGCAATAAATCATCCCCCCAATTGCCTGATTTAAGTTTAGAAATGAAATTCTCCATTGAACTTAATGCGGTCGTCCGATAGTGAATCTTATCCTCCTCCCATGTAAGAGAATGAATGGTAGAATTATTCACATTTGAAAACTTGAAGCGATGGTAATTGCCCTCTATATAATATGGTTGGCATACATATTGGAGATTATCACTCTCAGGCTCTCCCCATTGGGCAAATTCAATATCAATCTCATTAGTATCGTTGAGG
>CAZDJH010000664.1:0-1787 GCA_964505645.1 uncultured archaeon
TATAAAGATATCTTGCTCCAGCCTAATAGAAATCCCTTTGCTTCCATAATAAGTAAAATTAAATTCCCTTCCAGAGATTCCATCCAAAATACAAATTTGACCGATGACATCAGCGGGGCGACGCTTCATTACTTACGTATCCCTAAGGAATATATCATTCCCAACATGACTGTTAATAGCCTTTTTGAAGAAGGCTATGTTTTATTCGTGCGTTATAAAGCACCTCTGTAGAGCGGTTTTGGGCTTACTATTGCTCAGAGTTATTTCGAGAGCACATTTCCAACAAACGTTCCAAACGCACGGTTCATGATGGTCCATGCGGAAGGGTCGGAAGGGTCAACCCGATTCACGGACGACTATTATTATCAGAAAGAGTTGCCTATTACTCCCTTCTGTAGCGAAGCGAACGGTGAGTATAAAGTGGTCGAGCTTGAATTGGACCTTTCATGGCTGGCTGCTTTTGCTCAAAATGGGGATGTTAAATTTTCCGATATTATTTTCAGCGTTCCAAACCCTAATTATGAGTTGTCGATAAACGATATCACAATAGTGAAGGAATCAGATGAGCCCGATATCGAGTCTGGCAGTCTTTCTGTCCATATTTGGCAGCCTACAGAGATGCAAAGATTTTATTCAGGGGAAAACGTGTTTGACGATGTATACTCGTTTGATCCGAGTCATCTCTCCCTCGAACCCTAATCAAGAATGGTTGAATTATCTTACTGTTTACTATAATGACGGAAATTATTATAGTGGAGGGCTTCCAGGAGGTAATACTCAGTTGGTGTACGATGTGGTTGACAAGGCATTTACTTGGAATGAGGCGTTTAACCAATTTGAATTGGATTCTTTGTTCGGCTCTGAGGGTTTTGTTATTGACCCGGATTCTAATTTATAGATTAAATTCAGTACCGACGATTCATGGAATGATCCTCTATTCATCGACCAAGGGAATCCTTCTAAAATTACCTTCGCTTCCAATAATTTTAAAATTGCGGACATTAAACTCTGATAACCTTCGTTTTTTTTTTACCAATTGTTCCCGTTCTTCAATGAGATTGATTAATTCAATAGCATCCATTTCAGCCTCTAAAAGGGTCCCATCTTTAGCATGTTTTAAAAATTTATTCGATGAAATATAGTCCCACTTAGATAATATTCCATTAATCTCCTCTTTAAGACGATTTACTTTAAAGTTAAGTAAACTTATTAAAAAATACTCTTCTATAGATACCCGAGCCATATTAATCTCCACTTTAAAGATTTAAATTTTCCTATAAATATCTTTTCTTTATTATTTACTATCTTAATTAAAGGATTACTTTCAGTTATAATTAAGGGAGAAACTTTTATATCTTTTATGCATGTTTGAAAGAGATCTAAAATTTTCGAACCACCCTCCATATCAAAATAATCTCTCGCCTTTTTCTTTGTATCGCCCCTCTATGCTCATACGTGAGACGGAACACCCCCTTGCCCTAAAAACAATCGCTAAAAAAAAATACCATAAAAGTAAAAAATTCTAAGAATCTAAAAAATGAAAATCCTAAATTGAAGTAAAGTAAGAATGGTTAAAAAAATAAAAAATTGAAAAAATAAAACGGCACGCCCCCGCGCTTCCGCGTTTCCAATTGAAAGTCTTACATTGCTCGGTTCGAGTTCTCTCTCGCTCCCATGCAGCGCTGACCTACCGGAGTTCTAAGCCTGAACGGTATATCTCCTTACAACTCCACACACTCGCGCTGTTGAGAATGGCAGGCTGAATAGGTCGCCCGAAAGCTCCCTAC
>CAZDJH010000665.1:0-1784 GCA_964505645.1 uncultured archaeon
GAGGAAATTAGGTCCTTATATATTTTAGTCGCCTTACTGAATTGGTTTAGAAGGTAATATATTTTCCCCATATTTTCCTTATAATTCAATTTTTTTTCAATCTCTTTTATCGCTTTTATTAATTTCTGCGTCTTTTTCGAGCATTCTGTTGAAATATTATTATTCAATAAATCCAGCGCCTTCTGAAAATCTTTCTTCTGAATATAAAGTGTAATGAGCTTCGCTTTTACTTTTTCTCGGTTTGGGTCAGATTTAAGAATATTCAAATATCGAGCTATCTTTCCTTTTTCGGTTTCATATATTAGTTTTAGGAACTTCTGGCTTTCCTTATCTTCTGGATTTAATTCAGAGGCTTTTTCCAGAAATAAGATTGCCGATTGAATTGAATTCTTATTATAGTAATATCGCCCAATTATTTTACTTATCTTATAATTTTTTATATTATCCTTCAGATAGTGTAATTCCTCTTTTTCTAAATGGCTCAGATATTCCTCCTTGATAAGATATTTCACGACACTTTGATATCCTGATTCGATCCGCTTTGCAATCTCTTCTTTGAATACCCTTCGGGCTTGGGGATCTCCTTCCTTCGCCAGTTTTTTAAGCAATGGAAACGCTAAATTTGAGTGCAAGACTCGTGAGTCGTAGCCGCACTCATACCACGCTTGCAAATTAGAACAATGCCCCCAAAACTCTTCTCTCGGAGTGATTCTTGTGGGTTTGAAGCCACCCTCCATATCATGATTTAATGTCTCGGCAACTTGATCAATTGAATCAATGTTTTCCAGTTTTGGGCTCTCCACCTTATTTATATTCAATAACAGATATTTACAGGAGATAAACCTCTTTCCGCCGATAAGGATGATAGTTGATTGATTTTGAAACTTTACCGTGAGGTAGGGGTTTATTTCATATTCCGTTTCTGATTTGAAGTTAGGGTTTCTTACTTTTTGATGGATAATGTCCATATTATAATAACAAAAATATACCCTTTTAAACTTTCTCATGAGAATATGGAAAAGTTCTCTTATTTAACAGCAGCGGCGGTAACTACCCTTTTATAGAAGGATTTAACTTGCCCTCATTTTCCTTCCTCATTTTGTGGGCGTTTTTTTGTTGTTGCCGATATAAAATGTATATTTATGCTTATATAAATGCCCCGAAAAACCCTGCAAAAGGTCTAAATCGGGGAAGCCAAATGATGGAGCCCGCCCATCGCTTCATATCTCCGGAATGGAGCCTCACTTCTTTAACGCCCTGTTTACCACGGGGTTTTTTATACCTGACATATAGGGTTTTCCAAATCCTATTAACAAATGGTCAATTCTACATGTGAGTTTAACATATATTAATTAACAATAAAGATATTGAGTTTTATTTATACTGCTTGACACTTGATTCGACGAGATAGTGAGAATTTATAAATGTTATTTTATTTATGTAATGTAAATACGAAATTATAATGACAAAATATATCAATTATACTCAAAATAATAGAATTGGGGTTGCTGTAAACAGATGAATAATAGATCTAAACTCGATCAAAAAGAAGTATATTGTTGTAATGAAGGTGAGGTGCCTAAACCAAATGAATGTTTTATAAAATGTAGACTGACGGGATTACCGCCCAATCAGATGATGAAGCGCATCCAAGTTGCCCCCATTCAGAGTATCTCGGAAATTAAAAAAAAAATTACTTCCGCCTATGAGTTAAAATCTTTTAGACTCCAATTAATTTTTAGGGGGGCCGTGTTGGACAATAATTTAAAGCTTTATGAACTGGA
>CAZDJH010000666.1:0-1781 GCA_964505645.1 uncultured archaeon
GCTAACATATGGTTTAGCCTAGGTGCATTAATTACATTTTTAGTGATTTTGAGAGAACCAAAAATATTGTATATCTTACCCTTTAAAGTGTATAGATTAATTGTCTATGATGATAATGGGATTTCCTTATATGATTATAGTTGGCAAGTTAATAATGTGGACTTAAATCTGATCGCAGGGTTTTTAACAGCCTTACAAAACTTTAGCGATGAGGTAATACAAAAAGGAAAGATCTCGGAAGTGAAATTACAAGATGCTATTTTAATTTTGGAGCAAACCCGCTCAATAATAGTGGGATTGATCGAACTTTTTTAAAGCCCCTGTGATACCACCAATGAGCTCTCTATATCTTTGCTAAATTTTTAAAGAAGAGGAAAGGTTAGGTTAAGTAATTTGATGCGGTGAGGGCAAATACTTTAGTTAAATTTATAAGATCTTCAACGTATACAAATTCATCAATCGCATGGGCATTATTATCCCTTCTAGAGGCTCCAACTAATATCGTTTCGATGCCCCGCTCTTGGAACCAATGTGCATCGGTGGAGGGCATAAAAAGCTTGAACTCCCTCTCCACCCCATAGACCGCGTTCTCAGCTTTTTTGACGGCCCTTGCGAACTCTGAACCCTCATTGATAACTTGAGGCTCCATTGCAATTGGGATTTGGACCGTAATATCTAGCATCGGGTCGTCTTTTTTCATTTGTTCTATAACATTCATAATTCTTCTCCGAATGTCCTCAATCCCTTGCTCGGGGATGGTATTAATACTACAATGGAGATAACACCTATCTGGGACGGTAGTTATTTTATTTCCGCCATGGATCTCCGCCAAATTGACGCTGCTGACCTTTTGACCCCAACCTTTTGGCAACGGATATTTGGTTTCTTCTTTCAGAAATTCCTTCTGTAATTCCAGGAGGAAGTTCATAACCTTCAGCATCCGGTTAATTGAATTTACTCCAGAATTCTTGTCCCTATACGGCTGAGGGAGATCGGGAAACCCCAACCCATGTGCTTGCTTCCCCTTAATAATAAACGTAATATACATCGTACCCCCGCAATATCCGAAGGGATATCCATTTGGAGAGTCTCCAAGTAAGCAGACATCCCCATCAATTAATTTTTTGCTTAAAAGATAGTCTGCCCCCCGTAATCCCCCTGTTTCTTCATCTCCGACAGCGGTAACGGTTAGGTTCCCGTTTAAATTAGCGCCCGCATCTAATAAGGCTTGCACGGCAAATAATTCGGCAGTTACAGATGATTTATCATCGGAAGATCCTCTCCCATAGATCTTTCCGTCAATTAACTCTCCTCCAAAAGGGTCTTCAGTCCATCCTTTAAACGCTTCCACGGTATCGTAATGGGCATTAAAAATCAATGATTTTGGACCTCCATTGGTCAAGGTGCCAATAACGTTCTTTCGCTTGATCTTTGTTTCTAAACCAATTTCTTTCATTTTACCCTCGGTAAACTTAGCTATCTCCCTATAATCTGAAGGCGGATTTTCCGAGGGGATTTGAACGAGTTTTTGGTGAAATGCGATTATATTATCTTTCCAATCATCAATTATGCGTAAAATCTTTTTCTCTAGATTATTCATACTATATCCTTATTTATTAAATCGTAATTCTTTATTTTTTATATTCACAATAGTTTTAGGAAATAAAATTTTATTCTAATAAATTTTAAGAAGTTAATCGTTAATATATTTTCACAATAAAAAATAATGATCATATGTGTGCTTTAAAACAAAACCTTATTGATTTCTGTAAGCAAAAGTC
>CAZDJH010000667.1:0-1775 GCA_964505645.1 uncultured archaeon
TATTAATTAATTTATAAATAATGGTTTGTAATATTTTAATCTTTTGTATCAAAAATGTTAAAAAATGAGTTTTTTCGGGGATATTTTAAATGGTATTCATAGTTTAATTATATCTACAAATGGGTTTGAAGATTTATGTTAATCGTTTTCAAGGTATATCATTTTTTCAAAAATATTCAAGAGCAATGGGGTCTTTTGTAAAAAAAGATTTTAAAAGAAGTTTTAAAACATTCTGCCCACCGATTGGACCATCCGATAGGACATTTGAATGCTCTGGTTCCCTTGGGTACTAATCTGCATATGTCCCGGCAATAGGTACGTTACATCTAAATTATCTGCCACAAACTTAATAGAATTTTGAAGGGATTTTAAGGAACTTCCTGGAAAATCGTACCGCCCGATGCTCCCACCGGAAAAGACTAGATCTCCCGGAATTAATAGCTTTTTGGAGGGTTCATAGTAACTCACCGACCCTTGAGAGTGTCCTGGGGTGTGATACAAGTCAAATTGATAGTTCGCGCCTACCGTTAAGGGTTGGTCCATCTTTAAGTCTGTTGCATCAACGGGTCTAATGTTTATGTCAAACATTTTCGGGCTGATGCCCAGATTACCCGGAAATATTTTTGAAGTATCTCCTTCCCTCAGTATACGTGCAGTAATCTTATGTGCAAACACTTCGGGAGGGTCTTCCTTAAGTTTATCAAGCAACGGATAAATTCCGATAAGATGGTCTAAGTGTTCGTGAGTTAAGAATACTTTCGTAATATTTTTGGGGCTAAATCCCAAATCTTCAATTCCTCTGAAGATGCCTTGGAGCGACTTCCCATTTCCCGTATCAAATAAGCTTAATTCGTCCGTTTCCTCGTCATAAACTACATATTGATTGCAATCCAGCATTTGCTGCTCGGCAAAATAATAGATCCCGTCAAGGATTTCCTTTCCGGGCTTTTTTGAACTTCCGCTAAACATCATTTTCCTATTAATGATAACTCTCAATCCCCATAAAACTTAATGATAAAAAGAATAATTATTAATTATGATTACTTATTATTGTATTAATTAAGATGAATGATATTGAAAAATTAAAGCAAAAGGTTGGCTTTAACATCAAGTTCTGGTTAGAATTCGAGGGAAAAAGCATATTAGGAGCTGGGTGGGCGAAGTTGCTCAAGACAATTAATAAAAAGGATGTAAGTTCTTTAACCCAAGCTGCAAAAGACTGCGGCTATTCCTATAAGTACGCGTGGAACATATTAAAGCGTGTCGAAGAGAGAACGGGAAAGTCGCCCGTGACTACTTCCAAGGGGGGTCCTGGTGGGGGCGGGTCGGTAGAGTTAAACAAATGGGGCCTTCAACTCCTAACAACTTTTATGGCGTTAGAGAAAGAAGTGGAGAACACCAAGGAAAATCTTAAAATATAACCTTTGATAAAAGGGATTTTTGCTCATAAAATCACTATACTTCCGCCAAGTTAAGCAGTCAAGATTTTACTCCTTTTCCGTCATATGTTTCAGCAAATCAGCTTAATCTATCGGTTTTCAAGGTGGAATTAGATATTGACAATTTTCAAGAGAATCCCTACATTCGCTCAGTAGAGTTTTTCAAACCACATTTTTGGAATTTAAGGCCTTTTGGTAATGGAACGGATATAAATGATGATATTAACATGAGTGCAAAAGTAGATTATACAAAGCTTTTCAATCTTCCACACAAATACTAGATATTTAACTGACTGCGAAAGAAGTCCCCTACATTTATGTAGGGGATGAATTTCG
>CAZDJH010000668.1:0-1772 GCA_964505645.1 uncultured archaeon
CATGTGATGTTTAAATGCAATTAGGTTTTTCATCAACTGAAGCCCAATGAAAATTCATTTCTTTTAAATTCTATTATTTTATTTTTAACCAATCGATTTACTCGTTCCGCATTTAAATCGCTATTATGAAACTGGACATTCCTATAACAAGTTTGCAATCTTTAACCTTAAACCATCTTTCGCAGAAAACACGTTTTTTATCTTTGTAAGCCTTTTTATTTTCTCCACTTGACTTGGTACGAAATTCCGTTTTGAATAGTCGGAATCCATGTACGCTCCGAAATGAGTTAGAATGACCGTTTCGGGAGTCGGCATGATTTTATTTAGATAAGGAATAAACTGATCCGTACACAAATGCCGTTTGCAGACAACAGAATCGGGTCTTAATAAGTTCACGATAAGAATATTCGTCCCATTGTATTGCTCGGCAAGCCCTCTGAAAATAGTTGTATCACTCATATGGGTCAATGTATAATTTTTGAGGATAAACTTTACCCCGAACCCTTTTACATCAGCATGAATAACTTTAGTTCCTACTATTTTAATGCCCGTTTTATAGTTTAAAACATCTCCGGGTTGGAATACTACGTGCTTTTCGAGCATATTGAGATGATATTCTGAAGTGTAGCGAATAACCCTTTTTGTCGTTATTAATGTCCCCTTTTTAAAGTATTTTCGGTTCCTGTCATGCAAAACTTCTCGGGAACTTTCTATAATGGCGCATAAATCGCTATAATGATCCAAATGGAAGTGAGTGACTATGAATAATTCGGTTTTCGTGGGGTCTTCTTCTAATTCATTGAGTTTTACGATCGCCCCTGGACCAGGATCAATGTGGGCTTGAATCCCGCTGAATTTATATAATATCCCACCTGTCTTCCTATATTGCGTTCGGATGTGATGACGCCCACCGCCCGAACCGAGAATTATCAATTCATCCTTCATGTTCTATAATTTTAGAAATAAGTTATTATTCGGGTAAATAAACCCAAAAGTCAATCTCTTTCTGGAATTAAAAATTAAGATCATACTTAGTTATTGATTATCCTCCAAAACTACTTTTGCGATGGTTTCAAACGCCTTATCTACGTTTTTTCCGGTTTTGGCCGAAGTGTTGATTCGTTTTACTATATTAAATAACTCCATCGCCTCATCCATATGCTCCTCTTTTACGCTTATGTTTTCCTTTAAGTCTGCTTTATTACCCACAAGCACTATTGGGAGGTCTTTTCGCTTCAAGCGCACGATATCGACCCATTTTTTAACGCGTTCGAGGTCGAAGGCGCGTGTTAAGTCGATTAGGAGCAAGGCACCTCTGGCCCCCTCCACATAGCTCCCCGCGAAATTTCTGAAGCGTTTCTGGCCTCCGAAATCCCATAACTGGAGCGAAACATTGGTGTCTGAATTAAGTTGTACTTCCTTTAAGAAAAAATCCACTCCAATTGTCATTAACTGACGCTCATCAAAATGATCCTTGATATATTGGCATAGTAAGGAGGTCTTACCCGCACCTCCGGGACCAGCAACAAGTATCTTAAAGAAGTATTCTTTCACAGCAAACTTAACCCCATTCTTAATTAATGTATTAATATAGAGTCAAAATATCTATATAAATCTAATTATTAGTTACGAGAAAAATGTGAGATATTAATCTTTTATGGATTGAGTTTTTAAAAATTAATAGATTAATTTTCGCATCTATTTTTAATAAAAAAGTCAAAAAAATTCACTATTTTTCTTAATAATTAATTTAATTTAATTTTTAATTTTAT
>CAZDJH010000669.1:0-1763 GCA_964505645.1 uncultured archaeon
GGTTAGTTCGGCTGAAACTTGTTCTGGGCTCTATATTTTGAAGTCTATAATTCATATGATTAACCGCCGAATATCTTTTTTTATTTCCTTGTTTCACTTCTGAGGCTAAATTTGTACTATAAGCATAATTGTTATCGCGATCTCTCTTAAAATTGCCATAAATATGAAGCTCCTCCATTAAAGAACACTTAAATTGTTTCATATGGTCTATATTTATTAAATTTTTAAAATTAGCTTTAAGAATCTTTCTCAATTTAAAACCCAGCGGTGGATATCGCTTATATAACCTTACATAGTCCAGAAGTTCAATTTTCATCTTATTCATAATCTTTTCAAGTAGTTCTTTTAGGATATAAAGCGGGGCATCCAGTAGGAATTTGCAATACTTTTGAGTTTCATAATAATCGTAATAACTAAGAAAACTATATAATATGCATTCCTTAAGGGCACATTTGAATCTCCCTCTTGGCTCCTCTCTTGGTTCCCCTCTTTCCTTAATTTGGGGCAATATTATTGATATAGAAGCATTTCTATTCTCTAATAGACGATTCATGTTCTTGATTAAGTGCTTTACTGAAACTCCTATTATTTTTAAAATATTATATAGCAAATCCCCCAGCAATTCTAAATTGTTGAGCTTTCTAGTATATCCCAATATAAACCCGGCAATTCCCCCCTCCCATAACATCATATTCTTTAAACTCTTTATAGGGGCGGCAAAGACTTTTATTACATTGGCATTACTTATAAGTATTCCGATTCCGTGATTTGTTAGGCACGGATTGGGATATAAGGATTCAAGCGGATAACCGCAACGGGCTTCTAAAAAATCATCGCATATTTGAACATCAGATATTTCAATCATATCGGTTCCTACATTGGCTAATAGGGATGCTTTAATTATCGTGGTTTTTAAACAATCCCAATACCCGTAAAAAATCCTCCTCCCACAATCTTTACATACATATAAAGGGATGTAAGCCCTCTTTAATCTCATCTCTTCCCTTTCATTTAATTTTTTACGACATAGCACACATTTTCGAGACTTTGAAAGCCTCATAGTCGATCTTCCATAAAGGAATACCAATTGCGTTTGACCACCCGGCAAATCTATGTCAATATACGGAAAGAATTTCCCTAAAAAAGGACGGAGGAGAGTGCGCTTAATGAACCTTGGGCCATAAAGCATTGGATAAATTCCCATGCTACAACCTTCCAAAGTATCAGTTTTCACTCCCTTTAATCCGCCCTCTTTCTGGGTTTTTTTGATCATGTTTGAGTTTAATTCCATAATATTTTACAGCACCCCGGTTTAAAGATATTGGTTTTTGTCTTATTCACATTCTCGCACAATCTAATGGAACGTTTTTATGAATGTGAATATTAATATATCGATTACTGATATACTAATACTAATAAATTTCTACATTTAATAAAAGACAAGTCATATATTTAAGTCTTTGCATGATCTCATGTGTGATTGCTTTTTCATGAGACCATGGAGTTGTGAATACATGAAAAAAACGTATTTTCCTTATTTCTAAAGCAGAGTGGTGGCTTCTTGCCATCGCTACCCTATTCTTTTACTTTATAGAAGTCTATTTTTGGTTTTGCTAAGTATCTTACACGTTTTCTTTATATGATATTCACACTCTATTTTGAATTTTTATTTCTCCAATTTTTCAATTTGGGGGTGCTCCTGAATATTTGCCATTGACTTCGATCTCATTTTTTGACAAGATCATATTTAAACTATTTAAGTG
>CAZDJH010000670.1:0-1182 GCA_964505645.1 uncultured archaeon
GGTATTCTTTAAGTTATCCGCAGAAGCAATTTATTCTTAGGCATAATGGATTGACCTTGCTTAATTGTCCAGCCGAAAATGACCTAAAAACCACGATTTTCCATATTTATGGAAAGAAAGTGGCTAAAAATGTAGAGATAATCGACTATAAAGAAAATAGGTATGTATTTAATATATCTGGGGTCTTAGGAAATCCCGACACTTCCAAAAAGAGAAGGTCTTATTCAAGTATCTTCATTAATAATCGGTATATTAAAAGTAAGCTAATTTTTAGAGCGATTGAAGAAGCATATAAAAAGGTATTAATGATAAATAGAAAACCGTTTTTCGTTCTCCATATTAAATTAGACCCATCGGTAATCGATTTCAATGTACATCCCAAAAAGCTGCAGGTAAGATTTAATGATGAAGATTTTATCTATAATAAAATTTATAACGTTATTAATAAAAAGGTAGATGAATATTTTATAAAAAAAGAACCAAAGTTTGAACCTAAACATCTAAGTGATTATCTGGAAGAATTGGAAGAAGCGCCTCCCGAACCTATTGAATCAAAAGAGGATTTAACTGAAGAAACTACACATATAAAAATCCAGAATCGTAAACTCAGTTCGGAGAATAAAGTGAAAAATGAAATACATGAGGATTTAAGTACTGTACAGTTAAACCTTCAAGATAATATGCAAGACTCCAAATTAAAAGAGGATTCAGATACGTACTTAAGGGGGAAGTATTTAAAATTAGAAAACTTCCCTAAGATGCGACTAATATCCTCTACGGGACAATTAAGTAATAAAATCTATATAATTCTTGAAGGAATTAATTTAGAGGGAGAAAGGGGATTCTTCGTATTGGATCAACATGCTGCCTCAGAAAGAATCAACAAAGAATTCTTTATTAATGAATATAATAAAATTAAAAAGGAACATCAAAAATTAATCTCACCCTTGAAAATAGAGGTAACCCCCAGGGAGAATGCCTTCTTAAAAGATAATTTTGATAAAATACGGAAATTGGGGTTTAATTTTGAACATTTCGGAGGAAATACTTATATTTTACGATCTATTCCCATTATTTTGAACAAGAAAGTTAACATAAAAACTATTGTTGAGAACCCTGCTAACAGACACTATGTTAGAAGGAATATTCTCACCAAAGGTTCTGTTGTTGAAACAGAAGCAG
>CAZDJH010000670.1:1192-1763 GCA_964505645.1 uncultured archaeon
AGAAAGTTAACATAAAAATTATAGAATATATATTATCAGACATTACGGATATTGGAAAGGATCGGAGCTTCTCCGAAGTACGTGAAGAGATTATTAATTATCTCGCCTGTCATAGGAGTATTCGAGGGGGAGATGATTTATCACTAAAAGATGTCAGGAAATTATTAAAGGACCTTGCCCATTGTAAGGATCCCTTCCACTGCGCACACGGAAGACCCACGCTCAAGTTCTTTTCGTTTAAAGAATTAGACAAACTGTTTAAACGGACATAAAGTTGGCGTATGCTCGGTTTTAATTTTTAAAATTTAAAAGAAGTAAAAGAAATATTTTCCCTCAATTTTCTATCTTTTCTAATACAAGGATGAGAGCGCGGATCTCTAAAAAAGGAATCTTCTACATCATCTGAACTTGAGGCTTTTCTTAATTTTTTAAATTCCTCCATAATTTCATACATCCATTCAGGAATCATAACATCTGTAGGTGAATCATATGAGGGTAAATGCGGCTTGATATCAATCACAGGAGTCTTATCTATAGCATCTAATCCTTGAACGTATAATATATTATCTTT
>CAZDJH010000671.1:0-1757 GCA_964505645.1 uncultured archaeon
GGTTTTCATACTATAGAAGAAGATGAAATTAGGTCAATTAGAAAAATTGTAGATAATAAAGAAAAGCTATTTCTAATGATTTGCGTAAAGAGTAATCAAATCCAAGTTAATTTACATAATTGTAAAGATGATCCCATAAATATAGATTTAGAACAGAAAATTTTTAAAAAAATATCTGAAAATACAGAAATTTCGATTGAAAAAATGAAGAGAGTATTATCTGAACGAATAACTAAGGAGGGAAATAATGGAGATTTAAAAAATATATTATTGGATTTAGATATCGAAAAAAGAGAGATTAAAAAGAACATCTTTCATAAAGAAATAAGAAATTTTTATGCTGGATCGAAAAGAGCCTTTTTTGTTTTATCTAAGCTAAATCTGTTAACCCAAATGCAGATAGGATCTAAAATTGGTAGTAAGACATTATTAGAAACGATTGATTATCAAGAAGCCCCTATTGAAAGGGTTTTATCCTTTATTAAAAAGGAGTGGGGTCAAGACTTTTCTAATTTAGTTGAAAATAATAAATTAGCCTTTATAGGCGATAAAATACAATCATTTTGGGGATAAATTATGATATTAAATCCGATTAAAAAAGAAATTCAAGCAAAAATAGTATATTATGGACCTGCAATGTCGGGGAAAACGACATCAATAAAATATCTTTTTAAACATTATAAGAAAGGTAAAAAACTTAATTCTATAGAAAATAGTTTAGGTAGAACCCTTTTTTTCGATTTTGGAGTATTAGAATTTAAGGGGGCAGAATGGGAGGTTAAGTTTTTAATTTATTCGGCAACAGGGCAGGATTTCTATGCAAGCACGAGACCCGCCACTCTTAGGGGTGTTGACGGTATTATTTTTGTGATTGATTCAAATACAGAATCTTTAAATCGAACCTTACACTCTTGGGAAGAATTAAAAACCTTTTTTAATGGAAATCTATATAAAATACCAATTGTAATAGCATTGAATAAATATGATTTAAATAATATTGAAAAAATTGAGAGAAGGCACTTACAAAACTACATCCAATTTAAAAAGTTTGAAAACCTTTATATAAAAAAAACCAAGGCAATTATTGGAGAAGGAATATTAGATTCATTTAATATCATAGTAAATTCTATATTCCCTAATGTCCGAATAAAGAATTAATCTCTTATTACCAAAATCTTTAATATTACTTAATATTTATTATTTATCTTTAATCTCTTTAACTTTTTGATACATATTTTTACCAATTCTCTTAATATATCCTTCTTGATAAAACTGTTTGAGTAAATTTCTTGCTAATCTTACTTCTGATGCATTAATACCAAGAATTGCCATCAACTGAAAAATAGAAAAACTTTCTGATAATTCTGATTCAATTTTTTTATATAATCCCATTATTAGAAATCAATTCTTTAGTTATTGAGTTAATTAAATTATTAAATTAAGTAATATATCGTTAAAAAAAAGTTTTTGGAGGAGATATCTTTTTACAAGGATTTTTAAATTGGGATTTCCCATGTCTCAAAGTAACTATAATATTTCATCCTTACTATATTAAGTAAGTCAAACTTGTCTAATTATTTCATGGAATTATATAGCATGGGAATCCCAAATTAAATAATATATTATTTCTTTAAATTTTTTCTATAACGAATAATAACATACTTTTGGGAACTAGTTGCAACTGTTCAATAAATAAGATTAATCGTAATTATAAAGTATTCTGATCAATAGTAATTTTTCAGAAAAAATAAGGGTTG
>CAZDJH010000672.1:0-1756 GCA_964505645.1 uncultured archaeon
AATTAATAACATAAATGTGAAAACAATACTATGTCCGAATCTGTTCAAAATAAAAAACTAAAACTCAGAAGCTACCCCAAAATTATCTTTTTCTATCCGCTGTTAATTACCTCGTTTGTTTTATGGATAATTCAGCTTTTTCTCAACAACCCAGTTCTGTTCCTCGGATATTTTTGGTTTGGAATGTTCTTCATCAACATATTCGTTATATCATTCGACTTCTCGTCCGCCAAGTTCTTTGTGTTGATCCTTCTGATTGTCATCGTCATTATATCCCTTATATTCCTTATAATGATGTTTCCAGATATCCAATTACCAGCCTTTACGGGCTTTAATTTTAAACTGCACGCGGAATTTTATCTCGGTGTCACTATTGTTTTGGGATTTGTTCTCGCCATCGTGGTAATAAATGCTCAATTTAATTACTGGGAATTGGAGCAGAACGAATTATATCACAAGACCGGAATTCTCAGCGATGCTGAGCGGTTCCCTACGGAAAAACTGAGGCTTAAAAAATCAATCCCGGACGTCTTCGAATTTCTATTCCTGAGGGCGGGATCAATAACCTTAATACCTGGAAATCGGGAGGATGCGATCCATTTGAATACGGTACTCAATATTAACAATAAGATTGAGGAAATCGATAGATTGCTCTCCTATGTGTCCGTCGAAGCCGATGAAATAGACCAAATGTAGGTTAAAACAGCTTTAAATCCCTTATTTTTTATATTCTTATATTCTTATACTTTTTTTTCTCTTTCTCGCATTTAATATGATAAATTTAGAATTTAAAGATGTAATAGACAGATAATAATATAGATGTGGGTAACTCCGGATGTCGATGAAAATAAACACGCTCGAACTCAAAATCGCATATAGAACGCTTATTAAACACCCCACACGTTCCTTTTTCACGCTGCTTTCCATAATCTTGGGCGTTTCCATATTCTTTTCCGTCAATATTGCGATAGATTCCCTGGAACATTCGCTCTATCTCCATATTGATGAGGCGAGGTTGGGGGATGCAGATACCTATGTCCAATTATTCCGGGGAGTATTGATGGTTCTTTCGGGGATATCCTTGATCGTATGCGTAATTATTATCAAAAATCTGATGGAAATGTCCAGAGAAAATCAGATTTACGAGATTGGACTCTTGAGAACCTTGGGAGTCACCAAACCGAGCGTATTTCTCATATTTTTCTTTCAGATTTTAATTATTGGGTTAATTGGGATGGTATTGGGGTTAATTAGTGGCTTTTTCTTATCGGTAGTATTTTTCGGTCCCCTAAAGTCGGTCTTAAGCGCCTTCTTATGGTTAGAAACCGACTACGCGATTGAAGTCTATATCACCCCCTTCACCGTTATCATCTCCATAACCGCTGGTTTAATCATTCCGTTGTTATTTGGGGCGATTCCGTCTATAAAAGCATCTAAGGTGAATATTCTCACGGCATTGCGACCTTATTTGCGTGTACGAAAAACGAAGGTACGGAAAGCGGGGGTTATTTTTCTAAAAATATTAGTATCATTGATCCTAGTTGTTTCTGGGATATTACTCATTAATTACAGTTATGCGGGATTAATAGACTTTGGAGATGCGCCAACATTGGAATCAAACCTATCCATAATCCTCTTGTTTGTTGCGGGCTTAATTTTTATCGTGGGGAGTATTATATTAGGGTCCGCATTACTTCCATATCTCTCAGAGATTTTTTCTTTTCTATTAGCGCCGTTTTTAATGAGACTACGCTTG
>CAZDJH010000673.1:0-1754 GCA_964505645.1 uncultured archaeon
GAAATGGGTAAGATAGAAAAATTACCGGAAAACTATACAAAAGTTCCTATTGAACAAGTTTGGGAAAATCTCGAGGAAGATTTGATACCATGGCTGGTCGATAATCTTGTAGCGGTAAATGAAACCGTAAATTTACAGCTTAAACCGGTACAAGATCTAGATCAACAATACAAGAAAGAATTGTTAGCTGTAGATGAATTAGGAGAGAGAGCATTGATTATCCCGCAATTTAAACAGACAGATTATTTTCACTTGGGTAATATTATTACAAAACTTGCCTCGTATGATGTAAAAACGGTGATTTGGATTTGTGAAGTAACTTTATCAGAATATCGTAAGTCTATTGAGTGGTTAAATCAAAATACTGCTGAAGATGTATTGTTTTACCTAATTGAACTAGAAGTGATTAAGAGCGAAGGATATTGCCCTTTCCCTCGGTTCAAGGTTGTTGCTCAACCACCACAAACAAGTTTAGCTAAAAGAATGAAAAAAGTCGATAAGACTTTAACGAAAAAACAAAAACTCATCATAGATTTTTGGATTGAATTAGTCAAAAAGATTTATGAGAATTATCCAAAACAATCTAATATTAAAATTCGTAAAACTTCACACCTTCAGTATCCTACCAACTTTGAAGGAGTTGGATTTCGATATTTGGTGGGAAATGATTGGATCGGTGTGGAATTATGTTTAAACCATCCAGATTCTTCGAAAAATGTAGACCGATATAATACTTTGGAAGAACATAAAACTGCTATCGAAAAACGTTTTAAAGCAATTGGATGGAACCTAACCGAAGAATTGGTTTGGGATTTTAAAGAGAATCGGACCCATCAATTTATAAGATATTCTTTATCGGGCAGGGGCTTGGCACATAAAGATAATTGGGATAAACTTCATTATAAGCTTATTGATATAATGAAATCTATGATGGGTGCATTTAATCAAAAAATGAATTCAATTTTAGAATAATATTCTTTAAATAAAAGAAATGTTACCTTTTCTAGCAGGTATTTGATTTGAAAAATTTATATGTAAAGATCTCTAAATTTTTAGCCTACATGTTGCGGCACCATCCCGGAGATTTTGGCTTGCAATTGGATACCGAGGGATTTGCGGATTTAAATAAGGTTTCAAGTGTTCTTAATGAAAGATATCGTCAACAAGTTACAATCGATACGCTCAAGGATCTAATTGATAAATCATATAAAAAAAGATATGAAATTAAGAATGATACCCACATTAGGGCGCTTTATGGGCATAGTGTAGATTTAAAAATTCAGATGCCCATGCTTGAAGCCCCTCCCGATGTTTTATACCATGGAACAACCGAAAAGGCTTGGAAGCATATTAAAAGCGGTGGGCTGAAAAAGGCGAGACGCCAATATGTTCACCTCTCAGACGATAAGGTCACCGCAAAAAAGGTTGGAAAAAGACGTACCAATCAACCCGTTGTTTTAAAAATAAACGTAAAAGAAGCTGTTCAGCAAGGAATTGATTTTTACGCATCTGGAGATATGTATTTGGCCGACTATATCCCGTCTAAATTTATATCAAAGCTATAAGCCTAATAGAAGACTTAAAAAAATCGAAGAATTAAATATATATTCATTTTTCTTTCATGCTTTGCATTTTTTCTGAAATTTGCATCATTTTTTTGAAGATTTTAATATTTTTATCATGGTTTTTTTCCCCCATCAATTTCTTATTTAATTTATTTAATTCCTTACTTAGAAGGATAAATCTTTTAGGGG
>CAZDJH010000674.1:0-1733 GCA_964505645.1 uncultured archaeon
CTTTTCCCTTCTATATTGAGAAGCTTTAAGGTGGGTCTCCTCGATAACAGTATCTAAATATTTTTCTGACTTTTCTGTATAAATAAAGTAAACCGCCCTGGGATTATTCGCGAGAATACTTAGAATAAGTGGCTCAGCGGTTAAACCAACCGTGAGAATTAAGCCATCATATTTTTTAAGGCTTTTATTGGCTTCTACTTGTAGTATAAATTTCTTTTTGCTTAGTTCCCAGATTTGTTTCATTATCGGCTTAATATCTTCACCTTTTTGTTTAAGTGACACCATTAAACTAAGTTTATCTTCAATTTTTGATTTATATAACTGGATTTTTTCCGATATATTCTCATTCATTTTAATATTCACTTTTAGGGGGTTTATTCGGAATTATTATTATTATATTATTTTGAAATTTTGGTCTTTTCTATATTTTATAAGATCATATTGGTATTTAAGTGCTTCGAAATCTCAAGGATAAATGGGATAAAATACCTATTTCCTTGTCTAGATTTAAAATCGCTCGAGATTCAAACTATTCTTAACTAATATGATTATGGCATTCATTTATGGCTCTTATCTGCTTCTTATGGCACTTAAATCTAATTTCTGAATGTGAACTCGGATTGAAACCAAGATTTTTTAACTTTTTCTCGCTCGCTATTGTCCTCTAGAGGGGCGAAAACTATAGAGACCAATCTCTCAATTCACATTAAGCTTATACATATGCTTAAATAGGCGATTCTCTTCTTATAAAATAATAAAATCAAAAACATCATATTTTAGAAAAAACTCAATTTTCTCCTTTCTTGTAAAATGAAAACTACAAGGAAAGAGCTTTTAAAAATCAATTAAAATCGGAATCGTTGGAAGAATCGGAATAATGAAAAAAGGAAATATTTAAAAGCCCTCATTCCTATATGAGATTATGTTGTAGTTTAAATATAAAAAATTAAATTCATTCATGACAATGTCGATATTTGAAGTCTTGGAAAATCCCGTACGTAATACCATAATTAGGAAATTTCTCGAAGTGCAAGGTGTTATAAACTATAAAGAAATCAAACAATTGGTGGGCAAGGACACCTCGCGACCAGATTACCACCTCAATATTTTGGTGGAAAGCAATCTCTTGGAGCGCACGAAAGGGAGGGGGAATTACGAGTTGAACAAGCAAATGATCCAGCCCCTTCGGAAAAAATACGAAACCCTGGTGCCCATTTGTTTAATAGGAGGATTAGGGGAAGTAAGCCTTTATGGGGATATATTGGATGGGTTGCGTGAGGTGAGCATTTTACCCAAAAAATATATCCTCCTGACAAGCCCTAAAATTAAAAAAGAATTTGAAAAGGAGGCTACCGAAAAGAATCTTAAGCAGAAATATAATGTTAATTTTACTTTTCAACTTTTTGACTATGAGACGGAATTGAAGGGTGATATGGTCAAAATAAAGGACCAAGCGGAGCAACTAATTCAAGACCACATCTTTAATTTCGAAATTATTTGCGATTTAACCGGCGGGACCAAGCTTGTCACGATTGCGTTATCAAATTTGGCCGAGAGATATAACTTGCGAACTATTTATTTTACAGGTGAACAAATTAAATGGTTATAGTTGTAATGATAAAAAAAGTTAAGATGCAATAATACTTAATATAAAACTCATCAAATATAAAATACATGTGAAAAATTTAAGAAATATATATTTCACAGGTGAATATTATGGGTTTTTTTTCGAC
>CAZDJH010000675.1:0-1729 GCA_964505645.1 uncultured archaeon
TTATTAATTACAATAAAAAAAGAAAAAAGAAAAAGAATCACAATTTAATATTAGGAGTACTATTGCTGGCGAATCATTCTAGAGCCGCATTTGGGGCACTCTTGTTGAGTACATGGTACCCCAGCTTGGTGAGGAACGGTATTCCCACAGTTCGGACATACACAATTCCCTCCAGGGCCCGCTGCATAAGGTCCACCACTTCTTCCCCTTCCACCACTTGAAGGAGCATTGCCACGACCTCCGCCCCTTCTTCCTCTTCCACTCATTATCGTTTTTAACCTCCTTGAAAAAATGGTCTTAGACTTTCTCGTTTAATGAATAGGTATTCATTATTTAAAAAAGCTATCTTTATAATCTAAAAATATCTAAACTTTAAAACTAAAACTTCGAATCGAATTTAATGCGGAAACAACCTTATTCAACGATAATTTCGACTCTCAATCTAATTCTTCTGGTCAGATCGTGTTCAAAATATAACCGATGGAAGTTCTTTTAATCGTTTGGAGATAATTTGCTTTCTACTCTAAGATAGTATAATATAAGTTACACATCCCCTAAATAATTTTGCCATCTCGTTAAATCAAGCAAAATCAAAATTGAAAATAGCGAATAAGCAAAACATTAACAAGCAATATATTCAAAAAAGTTCCATCTACTCGATAAGAAGTAAAGAGTTAAATAATGTGGAAATTAAGAAGGCTTTGATATTTAAATAAATCTCCTCATTGTTTGACATTGTTTTTTAGATCTCCAATGTTAGTTTTTAATTCGGCATATACATTATGGGGGTGGATGGATTCATAGCTTTCCACCTTAAACTCAATCTGAAAGTCATCTTCCAGATTTGGAAAGTCTCTTTTTATGAAATTCCGCGCCATTTCTCGGATGATATCTTCTGAAAAGAGCGGTTTTAAGTGCGCACTACGAATTAATTCCGCCTCATCGGGTCGTTTTAAAACGGATTGAATCCGCCCCGACATGCTTTCCTCGATAACATCAATTAAATCTAAGATGTCGATCATATGATTTTCCAAATCATTAACCTCCAACTTAATGGTGCCCTTTGACCTTTGATTATGAGACGCAAAGGGTAAGATATTCAGCAATGTTTGGACAGTTTCTTCTGAAATATTAAGATCTTCGCGATTATTAATAACTTCCTCGGCGTATTCCTTACTCATATCAAGAGCACATGGACAACAACTCATTCCAACTGCGTTTGCGGTTATAAAATATTTAAAATCAATGTCTCCATACTTATTTCTTTTGGCAAATGTACAAGAACTAATATTATATGCTTTTTGGACGTTTCCATGACTATTTTCACGAACTTGGACGATAATCTCCCCTTCCAATCTAACCTCCACCTTCGAGGTATATAGGTGGCGATTTAGCAATCTGCGGGCGATTCGATCCCCTACCCTTTCAATGGTGGGGGTGGGCTTTAAGATAACCTCATTTATAACCTCTTCTATCGTTTCGGAAGTTCTGGACATGTGGATACCACGTTGTTGAGCGGGTAAGGAGATTAAAGCAGAAATCTTTGGATAAAAAGAGTATTTCTTGCTTTCCTGAACGATTTCCACCTTCTTTTCGACTTGCTTTATTCCCACCTTATCAATAGGCAATCCAAATTGGGACTTACTATTCTGAAGATCGCGTTTAAATTGATGCTCCATCTTAAATCATCTACTTAAAAGAAGTTATCGAGAAATATTAAATTTTTCTT
>CAZDJH010000676.1:0-1707 GCA_964505645.1 uncultured archaeon
AATATATCCGACCATATATTTAAATTAATTATTAATTTAACACCTAAAAAGTATAATTACCAGAAATAAGGAAATAAAAAATAATGTAAAATGTAAAAATTACCAAACAAACATTAAAAATAGAGAGAAAATTTATCAATAATCAAATAAGTATTCAATTTTTCTGTGATAAATGAATTTAAATCATTAAATATCTTTTAAAAAACTCAATCCCGAGAGAGAAATCGGTGAAGATGGGTCTAATCTATAAATTTCATTGGAAACATGATTTACCGACCAAGGGAGAAATCCCCAAGCCAAGGTACAAATAAATAAAGGAATAATTCTTATATATGGATTATCGCTGTTCTTCTTTTTCTGATAGACAACGAAGCCTATCATAATACTTGCTGTTAATAAGAATAAAATTAATAAATCTATAACATTCAAGGGGGATAGTACCTTTTCTGAAGTTTACTATTTAATTATATTTTAACGCTATTAAATGTTTTTAAAAATAAAAACTTAATAGTTGTCATCAGTAATTAAAAAATGACACAAAATCAGTAATTAAGTGACATTAAAATACTTACTGCCCACAGGTCATCAGTAATAAAAAGTGTCACATTTTCCATCCTTTTTGGACCCTTTTCTCAGTGTCATTCTTATATTACTGCCCTCAAATCATCATCAATATAAGTACCATTTTTAATGTACTCCATAGAATGAGCATATTGTATTTAAATGTCCATGTATGATTCAAATCGCATTTCGGTTTATTAATGGGCTCCCCCTTAGTGCAGTTACAAAACATTTATTAAAACACACAAAAAAGTGGTTAAAATGAAAAAACCGAAGAGAAATTCAATATAGGAAGATTAAACGTTAAATATCTATTGGGTATTAGTATTTTCGGTGGGTTATTACGATAGACAGAATTGGTCTTGATAGATTCGAAGGTTTTTCCCAAAATTTAAATGTAGCTTATAAAGTCTAATGTGTAGGTTTTTTCTCTTAATATTCAAATTATTATAAACTGCGTAATGTTCTAAGGGAGAATAATTACTTTCCTCTGTATGTATCTTTAAAAATATCAATTTGAATACTGTAAATGTCATCGTAGCTTTCCTTACCAGTTGAAACAAGCATATCGCCGTCCTTTACAATTTGTTCTTCTCCCCATGGGGCTTCAATCTTTAAGTCGGGACCATGGTATTGAAAACCCCAAACAATTCCAACAGCTTCGTACCTCTTATAGTTGGGAAAATCCTCTGCCTCTCCGATCTGCGTATATCTTTGTTTAAATTTCTTTCCAGAAACTATATATTCTTCACCTGAAGGATTCTTGACAACAAAATCTCCTGATTTTGCTTGATTCTTAGTCCTTTTTTCACCTTCTATTGATGTAGTAATTTTTTCGCTCTTCTTGGCGGGCCTCGCAAGAACTTTTACGAACTTCTCGTACTCTTTAACCAACCCCTTATTGGAAGCCTCTTTATACAATTCAATGACTTCTTCTCTTGTTAATTTTTTGTACGAGTTTTCTGATTCATTCTCTTTATTGTTCATAAGTAATCATCTTGTTAAAATGTTCTTAATACAACATAATTAAATCTTAGTATAACAAAAGGATATAATATAAAATATTTTTTGATTTAATAATAAGATTGGAAAAAGACAATTCAGAGAAGAACCTTAAATATAAAATAAAATATAATCATAAAACTT
>CAZDJH010000677.1:0-1697 GCA_964505645.1 uncultured archaeon
AAGAAGCCACTCAATATTGTGAAAAAGTAATTATTATTCCTAAAATAAATGGAACGCTCTTAAGTGCTGCTATAGGCGACTTCCCCTACCTCCCCGGAACAGCATCTCTGGCGGCCTATGGTGCCGTAGTTTCGGGGGCTGATATCGTTAAGGTTGGCCTAAAAGGCCCAAGAAATGAAAAAGAAGGAATTAATTTAATGAAAAAAGTAGTAAGGGCAGTGAAAACACACAATCCCAATAAATTAGTCGTTGCCGCTGGATATGCCGACTATTCTAGAATGGAGAATTCTCCTGAATTTTCATTAATTCCCCAGATTGCTGCTAAATCTGGAGCAGATATTGCTATGCTTGATACCTACATTAAGGATAATAAAAATCTTTTTGATTTTCTAGATATAAAACAGTTAAAAGAGTTTAAGAAAAGCGCAAAAAAGAATAAACTTCAGGTTGCTCTAGCTGGCAGGTTATCTCTTGAGGATCTCGATGCAATTAAGGAAATCTCGCCTGATCTGATCGGAGTTAGAAGTGTGGTATGTGATGGATTTGATAGGAATAATGGATCAATAAAACATGATCTTGTTTTGAATTTAAAACAAACACTAAATCAATAATAGCAGAAGATGTCTGATACCAAAAATAATTCTAAAATAACCATAAAAATAGCCAAAAAGGAGAATTTTTTTGATTTGAGTTTATGCGCAAAAGAATTTATTGATTTAATTGACGATTTCAAAAAAAAGTTTTTAGATAAACAATACTTTATTTTAACGGCATATTACAATAAAGTCTTAGCGGGTGTGCTTGTAGCTCAAGATAAAAGCCATAAGGTCGATTCTCTGGAACGGATAGTTCCAACCATGTCCCTATATTTACTTTTCGTAAATCCTATTTATCGCCATAAAGGTATTGGCAAAAAGCTAATGAATACATTTTTAATGCTTTTAAAAAATAAAGGTTTTGCTTGTATTTATACAAAAATTCCCAAACATTACGTAAAGGGAATTACGTTTTTCTTAAATAATGATTTTCTCAATAGTCATTTCACACAAGTTGGAAAAAAGGATAATTCAATTATTTTAGAGATGAATCTATGGATGGATTATGGAATAAAAAATTGCGTTCTAACAGAATTAGATGAAAGCTTCATTTTAGATTAAGAAAAGATCTTGGATCAAGATCTTTCACATCACCCAGAGAGGGGATTTATGCTTTCAAATAATTAAAAAATAAAATGGCTTTTTTTCTAAAGGGTTTCACTTACTCGCCTTTCAATAGTTTCTAATTTTCGTAATAGAATTATTAAATTTAAAGTAAAATCGTCCCAGCAATATTCTTTTTGGGTATTAAATTCAAAAGCTTTATATTCTAACATTACTGAAAGAATATATTAAACATAAAAATTTAGTATAACTATGTTTGATAAAGAATTAGGCATTATCGGAATTGGTAAAATGGGGAGTACTTTACTGGAAAAATCGACCACCTTAATTGATAACGATAAAATTATAATATATGATATCAATACTAAGAAATTGGAGGAAAATTCAGCTAAATTTAAGGTAGAAGCGGCTGAGAACAACAAAGATTTAGTGAAACGATCCAAATATATTTTAATCGCAATAGTCCCCCAAGTTATCGATGATGTATTACAAGAAATAGGTAACTTGATTACTAAAGATCAAATTGTCGTTTCAATT
>CAZDJH010000678.1:0-1679 GCA_964505645.1 uncultured archaeon
AAAAACGGTTATTTTATAATTGATCCTTCTTTTGTAAAATTAACCGTGGTATCAATACTAATAAGAGAAGTATAAAAAGAATAATTTTACAAAAATTTAAAGAATCCATTTTAGCATTCAAGAACGTTTGTATAGGGATTCCATGTCTCCTAAATGATATATTCTATAAAAGTTTCGAAAACTTAATCCATAATTTTAAAATACGACTGCCATGGATAAATCTAACAATCTCTATGAATTCTCTTTTTAACCGATATATAATCCGAAAATTCCGATATATGATTTCTCTTATATTTGGATTATCTGAATCGGGAACTTTTCTACCCATTTTAGGAAATAGAGTAATATTTTCAATGATATAGAAAATTTTTTTCGCAAAGTTTTGAGCAAATTTAGGAAGGAGAATATTTAACGAAAAAGATAGAAGGTTTAACCGAAAAGGCCTAATAATTGGGTTTTCCCATTCAAAGGCTCTTATTTCTTTTTATGTTTATATCTCGAATTATCTTATTAACAGACGAAAGGGGCAATTGTGTCTTATCTGAAATTTTCGATGCGGGCCATCCACTCCTATACAATCGAACGACGACACATGGCAAGGGTTCAGCGATCTCAATAATATACTTATCCGGATCTAAAAATCTTAGCGTTCGTTGCCCCCAAGGCTCTTCCCTTAACTCATGAATTATTTCAACTGATTTTTCTTGGATCCGAGTCCATATATGTTCAATATCTTCTGATTCGAAGTAGAGCTCTACATTCTTTAAGCCCTCTCCCGATATCTTTTCTTTGGAATTGAAAATAATCTCTTCCGCTCGCTTCTTCTGCCAAAGGGAAAATGAGGCTTTAAATGCCAAGTTTTCACCAAAATCATTCTCAATCTCCAATGAAAATAGATCTTGATAAAATCTTTTTGAAACAGAGATATCCTTTACAAGCAAAACGGGCATTCTATATTTTACGGAAACCATAATAACTTATAAGATGAACTCGTTAATAAATAATGAGTCTTATTGAAGATGCTTGAGAAAGAGTCATTACATCAAGAAGATATTAATGTAAGGTAGAAAGTCCATTAGCAGAAAATTGTAAGAAAGAAGGGATATGGACCTGGCAGGATTCGAACCTGCGACTTCTCACTCCGAAGGCGAGTGCCTTATCCGCTAGACTACAGGTCCATAAAAATCGTTTTATTGGGTATAGAACGAGTTAAATCGCAGAAATATCAAATTATAGTATTTATTAGAGCTTATTTTTTTTAATGAATGATTATTATTGAATTTGGTTATTTTTCATTTGAGCGTATGCTCTACCATCTACTACTTAATTGAATAATCTTGAAAAAATGAATTGGATTAGAAAAATGAAAAATGTAAAAAATAAATAATTAAAATCCTAAGTACCTATTGAAAAGTCGGAATTCTTATGTTTTTGCCGGTAATTTTAATCGCGTTCTGATTTCTTCGGTCATATGCTCACCCAGAAGTCGCATCCAAAAGTGATTTATTACCTCTTCTACTTCTAAATATTGGCTGATAGACAACCGTTCTTTGACTTTACCATTTGAGGGGGTTTTTGCGTTAAAGTGATCATATATTTCATTTATAAGCTGGTCATACTTTTTAGAATTAAGAATTTGCTCAATTTCCTTAATATCCTTTCCAAAGCATGACGCTCTT
>CAZDJH010000679.1:0-1676 GCA_964505645.1 uncultured archaeon
ATTAATAAGATTAGAAAACCAACCTGCGCTGTTAGAACTATGGGAGGATAGATATTATTATTTTATATTGAAATTCGAGAGAGCAGTGCTTTCGGCCCAGAATAAATCTGCAACCTTGGCCACCATTCAAATCGATGTAGAAAGTTCATTAGAGTATATCGAGCAAGATGGAAAAAAGCGCCAGAAGTATAACATTTCCTTCGAAGATTCAGAAGGTAATATACGCCATCCTATTATCCTTCATAATTCCCCCTCAGGCGCCTTGGAAAGGATCTTATGGGGACTCTTGGAAACTGCGGAAAGGGAAATTGATCACATTGTCCCAGGATTTCAAACCTGGCTTTCTCCCGTGCAGGTGAGGATATTGACTATTGGTGAAGAACAGAAAGAATATGCCGAAAATCTATTGGAAAAACTCAATCAAAAAGGTTATAGAACGGATTTTGATGATAGAGATGAGACTCTGGGAAAGAAAATCAGACGAGCAGAGATCGATTGGGTACCATATACTGTAATTATAGGGGGTCGAGAACAAGAAAACGAGACGATTTCGGTTAGAAAGCGATTGATAGGCAAGGAATATGATTCGAAAAAGAATACTTCGAAGCAAATTAATGGAATAAAATTAGAAGAGTTAATAAAAATGCTTGATAAGGAAACGGAAGGTTATCCGAAATATAAGCTTCCCAAACCATTTAGAAGGTTCTCAACTAAGGTTTATTTCAGAAAATAGAACTAAATTTGGATGCAAAGAAAAAAATAATAATAATATAAAAGAAATTCCATTTTGGTTAGCTAATCTAAAGAACTTAAAGCTTTTCATCATCAATAATTTTATTTGTTCCATAAACTTTATCAATTAGTTTAAGATTCATTCACTTTTCTTCAAATACTTCAATAATTATTGAACTTAAACTCGTATATTCTTCACTTAGCAATAATGAGGTAAGATCTTTTCTATAGAAGTTGTAAATACTTGTATAGTGAAATTCATAATTAATTGGAAGCTCTAACTCAGATATTTGTTTGGATAATAATTTATTTAGGATTTTGGACAGGAACAAGATCGCATCATCGAAACGTGATTCCTTTGTAATGTCAATAAAAATATAATTTCGTCTGTTTCGGGTAAATCATGTTATTTTCTAAGTAAAATTCGCGTTTTTTTTCATATCCTGGAAGATCCCATATATAATAAACATGTTTTCTTGAATATAACGCTTGGATGTTTAATCCCCTTGATGGGGGGAGATCGAGTACGTTAAATACGTTATCGTTCATTAAAAGGCGTTGAACAGCGGTTTTACCTGTGTTATCCAACCCTAAAAAGAGTATTTTCCGTTCTAATTTCATCTTTTCTTTCTTTAGTCTCGGAATATCCCTCTCTGTTTTTAAGTAAATTTTAGAATCCCGAATGTTAAATTTAAAATCGAATTAATGAATGAATTCAGAGCTCACTAGAATACGAATAGCATTACCTGTTCTTAACCTGATTATATCTAGGAAAGTTATGATGGACCTAATGCGACAGAATATGGAAGCCATGAGTCAGATGAGCGATGAGTATCGTCAGAAGTTGAATGACATTTTCGGAAAGGCACAGCAACCCCAATAAAGTTTTATTTTTTTCTATTTTTTATGTTTCAAATTATTAAAAATATTAAATAATAACAAAT
>CAZDJH010000680.1:0-1666 GCA_964505645.1 uncultured archaeon
TATCATTCCAAGAATTAAAATACTTAAACGACCCCAGAAAATTATTAAACCGAGTTCGAAAAACCCGAAGTATGACGTTTCTTTTAAAGCCCCAAAGAATTGTATCTGCGATTAAATCGTATTTAGAAGTAAGGAGCTTATTTCAAGTTCCCAAATAATCCTATTTTTATGGTTAGCACAAAGATTTATTATTGTTATTAAAGTTATTTTTAATAATGCCTAAACCATTTTTAAAAGATTTGATCGAGGATATTAAGATAACAATTCCAAATCACATAAAAGAAAAGGAAAAAGAACCTAGAATTATACGAGGATATTATGTGTACGTCCCCATTTACAATACTTTAACATTTGGGGGTGGGATCGGGTTAAAATTAAAAAATTGTAAAAAAAAAGGGGATTCATGGGAAGGAGGGAGTTTTACACTATACGGTATCGCTATAAAGCACGGAAAGGAGGTTATTAAAGGGTTTGGTCATACATGTAGGACAAAAGGAGGATATTTGGAAGCCTTAATGACCATATGTAATATTGTTGATGTTTGGAATAGTGGAGACTTGACCAGTGCTAATTTCCGGCTGATGCCCCACACGGTAATAGCAATTAATGAAGCCGAAGAAGAGTTGGGAATTAAAAATTCACCCATCAAGAAAAATGTTTATAATACCCTAAAGGAGTCATTAAATGAGTGCTTGATCGGGATTAGGGAATCGAATTATAGAAAAGAAAATTTCTTTTCATTAGGGGGAATATTAAAAAATCTATTAAACCTTGACTTGAAAAAAAGCGAACGGAACGAGATCTTTTCAATGCTTAGTAATAAAAGATTACTACCATTGATACAAGAAATTAAAGGGAATTCAGAAATAATGCTAAATGATGGAATGAAACAGTTTCCTAAAGAATTGAATAAACTTATTAAATACATAAAAGACGATTCGCCAGAAAAGCTAGATGAAAGTGAGCGGGGAATGGGGGTATGGACAATCGATGAATTAGAAGAACTCAAACATGAACGGGGGGTATCTGAATTTAATGAATATGAAACGTGGACGGAGGAAGAACTCCAAGAGCTATCTAATAAGGAGGAAAAGGGGATCCCAGAAGGAATGGAAATGTGGACTGAGGAAGAATTAATAGATCTTGCTCAAAAAGAGAATCAATTAGACATTCCAGAATGGGAGGATGAGGGTTTGTCTAAATGCCCAAACTGTGGATACCATGTGAGGGAAGGGTGGAAAACTTGTCCTATTTGCGGTCAATCTCTTGACTGAAGGTATAATAAGACATGTTTTATTCTTGTAAGTAAAATTCTTTCTCACGCTTAATTTCAGCGCTCAAGAAATCAAAAAGTTCTGGTTTTAGTATAAAGGCTTCACTCGGATTAAATTTAAATAGATAAAAGCGATAGGAAGAAGGAACCACCCTATTAGCGATATGATCCAACGATCGGAGGGGTGTCCAATGAAAGCCGCGGTTCACGGTGATGCAGTGTATCTCTGAATTATTGGTTTGTTTAAAATGATTCTTTAAGAATTCAATTTTTTCTTCGGCTATTTCGTAACCATCCTTATAATCTATGCGGTCAAAGAAGAGTGCGCCTGTTCCATCCTTATTGAAACGAGGTTTAATTACGGCATCTCCCCCAAATAGAGAGAAAAGCACT
>CAZDJH010000681.1:0-1662 GCA_964505645.1 uncultured archaeon
ATTGAATGCTCAGTTGCGTTCCATTATAATAATGATTGCGGATATAAATAAGTAATGCTTTTTTATCATCAATCTCCTGATTTACTTCATAAATTACGGAGATGAAGTATTCAAAACAGAGTTGAGTCAAAAGGAACATGCTTTGAAATCTTCATTGCGCCTCGTTGGAATAGATTTCCCTAAATGCCATGATAATAGCGAAGTATTAATTCGGCCACATTATAATGTGGAGAATATAGGCAAAATATCAAGTTGAGAGGTAGGAATATATATTATTATTTCCTTATTATAAGTAGAAAAGAAATGAAAAGAGTATCTTGAGAGAATGGACGCATCGGATGAATCAGAAATTATGTCAAGAGAGGCTCTCTTTGAAAAAAGAAAAGACAAAATAAAAACGCAAATTGCAGCAGCGATCAAAATATTAAAGCAAGATGTGGAACCTCTGGAAGTCGCAGATAGATTTATTCATGAATCATTCCAGTTAATGAAAGAGGGCGTTTCACAGAGGCATTCAAACTTTTCGGAAGAACAAGTCAATCAAAGAGTATGGAATCTTTTATCTCTTTCTAAAAAAATAAAAATAAGTCGAAAGAGAAGAAAAAACTCGTGGCAGAAATAAAAAATCTATTATCTCGCCTAGAAAAGGCTTTTAAAGCTACTAAGTTAAAGTATGTTATTGTAGGAGGGATCGCAGTTATACATTATGGACATATAAGAGCGACCCAAGACGTAGACCTTATTATTGAGGATAACCCATCAAAAATTTCGCAGTTTATTGATTTATTAAACTCCTATGAATTTGATGTAATGTTTGATCAATTTCAAATGGCTTATCAAGAAAAGACAAATTTCTCTATATTTGATAATAAAAGTTTTTTAAGGTTAGATATTAAAATTGCCGATAAAAAGAGGGAATATGAAGTATTAAATAAGGCAATAAAAGAGCTTATTTTTGGAAAAGAAATGTTTATTGCCCCTTTAGAATATGTCTTAATTGGAAAACTATTATTTATAGGCAGAATTAGTGATATTGCTGACTCTGAATTATTAGAATACCAAGATATAATTGATTTCTTAACTATTTTTCACGCAAATAAAGAAACTGTTGACATTCCCTTTTTAAAGAATAAAGCAAAGAAATTAGAATTGGAAAAAACTCTTAATACACTTTTTAACTTGAGATTCGAAGATTGAAAAAATTTTAAAAGATTTACACTCAGTCCTGAGCAACTCGAGATGACCCTTGAAACGCCGATTCCCAGTCTTTTATGAATGGTTCGTGGGATATCACAAAATAAGAACGCGGTATATCATAGAGCCATTTTTAAAGGGTCTAAATCCGATTATCGCCTTAGACTTTGCGAAAGTCTGCGCTGGGGGTGCTAGGCCGCTTTGAAGGTCCCATGGGGGATTTGGGGCGTGGACGCTATCGCCATTTTTATTGATTTTCGCCGTATTTTACGTGACTTGATAGCAATTTTTCGATTTTCCTGAAATAAAATGGAAAAAATAGGATTATTTATAGATTCTAACTCCCCGTTTTTTTAATCGTTTGATCGACTCAGGGAGAGTTTTTAGATCGTTAGAATTCAAATCTAATCTTTCCAGTGATATAAGCTTGGTGATTGACTGTCGAGTAGGTCGGGGTCGTTATCGACC
>CAZDJH010000682.1:0-1656 GCA_964505645.1 uncultured archaeon
TAAAAAATGTGGATGCTTTGCGAAATTCATCCCCTACATAAATGTAGGGGACTTCATTCGCAGTCAGTTAAAAATGATAAAGAAATAGTTTTTTTTAAAAGCACTGCTTGCATATATAACTATATCGATAATTTATCTTTTAGAAAAGAATAAAAAGCACGCAGGTTAGTATCTTGAACGGAAAAAAAATGAATTACGATATTAATTTAATATGAATGAAAACAATATGAAAATACCCGAAGAAAAACGACATTTATTTTCCCAACCTTTAGATAAACTCATAAAGGGTAGGAGAGAAGAAACAATCCCGAGAGTGGTTAAAAAGTTTAAAGGATTGCAAGAACAAGGATTTATTTTTGAATTTTACATCGTGGGTGATATAGTTGCGAAGGACTTTTTAGAAAACGAATTTCTCAGACCCTTCATAAAGTTATGTATTGTCGATGAAAAAACGCAGCGAAAAAAGATTGACATTGAATGGGAGGGGCTTTTTGATGAAGAATATTTATTTGAAAACCCTAAAGGGTCCATTTCCAAAGAAGCATGGGATATTTTAAAGGAAACCATCCCCTTAAGTAAAAAAATATTATTAAAAGTGACTAAGGGCGAAGAGGATATTTTAGTGCTTCCATTGATATCAGAGTTACCCATAGAGGAAAAAAAACAAAAATACATATTTTATGGGCAACCCCCCATCACAGATTCAACCCATCCAATTCCAGAAGGCATTGTCCTTGTTAAATTAAATAGAAAAATCAAAAAAGCAGTCAATAGATTTTTAAAAATTATGAAAAAGATGGAATAATAACCATTTTCTTGTATTTTTGGCTCTGTGAATTACACAACCCCTAAATAAAGTCCCTTATTTGGGTTAAAAGGTATGGAGATAAAGTTTTTACTAACGCTATGAAGAAATAGTACCTTTCCTTTTTTATCTTAATTTTTATTAGATCAAGTTTAGATGGTCCTTATTTAATTTGTATATCGTTCTTAGAAGATCCTAACGAACCCGCAGAGCATACTTCCCCGGAATTAATATTTTAAGATAATCCGCTATCTCTGACTCTTCTGGCTTAATTATAATAACTTCTCCGGTAAAATCATCGCTCAAGGTATGCGTTTTACACTTCGGGCAAATATTCTTATTCTTAGTTATTAAATGGCAGTTCTTACAAGCTTTTTCGGTCATATTCTCGGTTTTCTTTCTTAAATTAGAGTTTATTAAAATTTTTAAAATCTTGATTTTTAAGTTAAAAAATATAGTATTCGAATAAAATTTTTCGTTTTTTTAATTCATTATAATGGTAATTAGTTAATGTGAATTACTTCAGCCATTCGGCTAGGTCTTTAGGACATTAGCTTCATTCGGCTGTTCGGGGCATCCACTTGTCGTCCATCCCAACGAACTCGTTATCCGTTAGGGTATGTTGATATCAGCGTTCAAGTCCCTATCATAGGTGAGACCACACTTGGGACATTCATAGGTGCGTTTATATCCCACATTATTATAGGGCCGCAGCGATGGCACTCTTTAGAGGTGTTTTTGTGATCAATATATTCTACGGGAATGCCCTTTCTGAGGGATTTATATTCGATATAGCGCATTGAAGTCTCCCCGCCCTAAAGGACGGGGATTCCTACGAGTCCGCTAAGCGT
>CAZDJH010000683.1:0-1655 GCA_964505645.1 uncultured archaeon
TCATAAAAAGCACAAAGAATAAAAGCGAATTAATAACTTAGTAACTCAAGAATTTTAATTAATTTGTAAATTTCAAGAGAAATAGGTCATTTAGAAATAAGTTCGTAATATTTATTTAGATACTTCTTAAATAACCCTTCTCGGCTAAATTGGTGTTTAACCTTCTTGGCATATTCATAATTTTTTTTTGTTGTTTTACATGCGTTTAACTGGTCTTTAATCAAAATTTTTAAATTCTGAACAAATGAAGGAATATCTTCTTGCTTTGGTTGATCAATAGATTTCATTTCAGGCAAGGGCAGATACGAAATAACATCGGATTCACCACATGCCTTTTCTAATGCCTGTTTTATCCCCGGTAAATCGGTAATTATCGCCCGGCATCCCGATGATAACGATTCTAATAGGACCTTTGGGAAGCCATCGTAAAAACTGGGGAGTACAAAGATATCACTCTCTGTAAAATATTGGAATAGTTCTTTTTGTTCCAGCTGTCCGAGGAACCCGATATTATCCGCATCCTTTGCCATTTCGCATATTTTTTCCTTTTCTTTCCCCTTCCCCGAGCCCACTAGAATGAGTTCAAGAGGCATATCCTCTTCGCGGCAAACTTCCTTGAATGCAGTGATTAATTGCGGGACCCCTTTTGAAAAGCTCAACTTTCCAACGTAAATAATTGAAGGAATTTTATTCTTGGCATGCTCTCTCTCTTCTAATACTCCTTCTGGATGACAGAAAATATCGGTATTTATACCTTGCCCGATATGAAAGAACTGTTTGGATACCATTTCTTTGTTCTCAAAATTAAATCTCTCTTCGATTCTCCGTTGTTGTGTTATATCGATTACCGCAATTGCATCAAGTCCTTGAATGGGTTTTTTCACAAATGGGGCTAAATGAGGTGCCAGTACCATTTGTCTTAGGCCCGTATTATGGGATGTAGCAACAACAGGGATATTTGGGCATAAAACTCTACAAAGAGACGACACTAACCAAAGGTGATGGCTATGGATTACATTCGGCTTGAAGTGTATCTTTGCATATTCTATTTTCTGTGCAAATGCTTTTAAATATGTCTCCAGCTTTAATTCGTCAAAAGTAGAAAAGCATGTTGATTCATAAGGCATTTGATCGGACATCCCCGCAACGGAAAAGGGGACCTCTGCATCTTCTGAAACCTCCTTCCCTAAAAACTTAACCGAAAGCGTATTATCAATGTCGATAACATTTTTTAATGGGTAGGGTTCGTCCGCAGGTTGTCCGAAGATGATGAACTGCTGTAAACCCTTCTCTGCTGTATTCTTAGTTAAATTTATTAGATTAATTCCGGAACCTGTAAAATAAGGCCGTTGGCATAGAATCCTCAGAATCCTTGGAGCTGTAGATATAGGATATTTCTTTTCTTGCTCTTTTCTAGGTATATAGGATAATAAATGCCTAGAATATTCTCCGAGCTTATCGTAATTCATTTTTTTTCCGTTCAAGATACTAACCTGCGTGCTTTTTATTCTTTTCTAAAAGATAAATTATCGATATAGTTATATATGCAAGCAGTGCTTTTAAAAAAAACTATTTCTTTATCATTTTTAACTGACTGCGAAACGTGAAACATATGGCACGAAGGAAACAAACCACCGCATCGCCCAGACAAAATA
>CAZDJH010000684.1:0-1655 GCA_964505645.1 uncultured archaeon
CTATCGATTGCTCGAAATGGTAAATTGCATCTTCAAAATACTCCATTTGTTCTTTAATTAACCCGATTTCATTATGTGTAATCCCTGCCTTAAGCTGGTCGTTATTTGATTCGAATACTTGTAGGGCATTTTGTAATGTTCTTAATGAATCGGGCAAATTCCGCATCTTGTAATACAGCCCAGATTTTTCCAATAATAATTCTCCTACATCGCTATCGTGAGTGTGCTCATTTTCGATCTTTTGTTCTAATATGCGTAATTTTTCTTCCAAATTCTCATTTAAAACTTCATTTACATCAAACCTTTGGTCTGATTCATCTTCAAGTGAATATCCATAAGCATTATCATTATACGGTGAAATGAATGAATCATCTTGGTATTGAGTTCCCCGTGCGGGGTTATGCTGGTTAATATCCGGCTCTTTCTCTGATTCTCCGAGGCCTGGTAAGAGGGGTTTATTACAATAGGGACAAGTATATGAACCCCTTGGTATTTCTTTTCTACAATAGGGACAAGGAAACATTTTTAATTTAACTTTTTAATTTATCTTTATTTATGAATCTTAAATATTTAAAAATATGTATTATCAAGTAACTCTAAAATAATTTGAAAATTTATTCTTTTTTCTTATATCGTGTTAATTCCTCACTAATTTCTTGAGGGGTATAACCAATCGTTCTTAATAACAAATTTAACTGCTTTATGGCATTTTCAGCATCAATCTTCTTTGCTATCTTTAGTCCTTCAATGAACTTTTCCTTCGCCTCATTTTTCTTTCCGAGATTAAACAAGCATTCTCCCCAATATGATAATCCTTTCAAAATTAATTCCGAATAGTTGGATTCCTTAGCTATTTGGTTTCCTCGTGTAAAATATTTTAAGGATTGTTCGAACTCTTGGGTTCGCTTCTTTAATATTCCTAAATTGAAGTATGAGGTAATCATTCCTCTCTTGTCCCTCATTTTTTGGAAAGTTTTCAAGGTTTTTTGGTATAATTCGAAGACTACATCCCATTCTTCCTTTTGCTCGTATATTTGAATTAAATTCCCCAAACAATCCAAAAAGCTATATACTGCATCATTGTTGGAACAAATTTCGCAGCAATTAAAAAAAACGTCCGCAGCGTCATCTGATTTGCTTAATCTCATGTAGGACCTCCCAATCCCCTTTAAGCACATAATTTTTTCCTTTACTTGTGTTAAGTCATCGTAGATTTTATATGCCTTTCGATAATACTCAATCGATTGATCAAAATCCCTTTTTTTGAAGGAAACCGTCCCTAACAACCCCATAACGGAGGCTTGTCCCAATCTATCTTTCTGTTTTTTAAAGAAATCTTGACATGATTGCAAATTGCTTTCAGCACGCTCATATTGTGCTATCTTAATTTGCAATAGGGCAATCTCACTCACAATCTTCATGTATTCATGTCCTTTATCGAGCTTCGATAGCAAATCTTTCTTTTGCTTGATTGACCCCTTGATATCTTCCTTTGAATCTTCTGAGCCCGCTGCTTTATCGAAATTTTCCATTTCTCTCAATATTTCAGAATATCTTACTTTTTAACCTTTATTATAGTAATCTATGATACTTTTTTGCTTTTATCCCCATTTTTTTCAATCTATTCGGAAAACATAAATATTATTCCTACTGGA
>CAZDJH010000685.1:0-1651 GCA_964505645.1 uncultured archaeon
TATTCTTATTCTTGTTCAAATTTTCGTTCCTTTACCATTATTTGGTAAAACTCAAGTTCCTTTTGTTCTTTTATAAACGTATTCAGTTGTTCTATTTTCTTTATAATCGATACTAAATCCGAATCTGAGAGAGACTCGCCAAAGTACTCCTTTAAAAATTCGAAATTATCTAAAGAGAAAGAAATTACACCGGGAAAATATGCCTTTAACACAATTAAATTCAATAAATCTAATGCTAGATCATTAGACTTTTTATGTAAGAACTTGGAAAGTGTAACGATATAGAAGTAAATATCACTAGAATCGTCAATATCTAAAATTGGTAAGATATCAAGATAACTTCCATGATAATTTAGATATCCTCCTGAAAGATGTGTATTCCAAAATACTACTCTAAAATAAAAATCCAGTAGTTTTGAATTTAACAATCCAAGAAAATAATAATTTGAAAGACTATTCATTTTGGATTCTTCTTGCACTATTAAACCATACATTTTTCCTATATGAACGCAATTTTCTGCGAGGGAACAAATTAAATCTTTTGAAACTTCTTTTATTAGGAACATTTCTTGGTTAAATAATTCCCATTTTTCATTGTTTATCGTTAAATCTTTCGGATTTTCTTTTTCTGAGATCTCTTTGTGAAAATATTTTTTCTGTTCAAATTCTACTCTAAAAGGAGAGAGATCAGATATGTCCACAAAATAATTGAAATCTTTTCCTAATTCGTCTCCTTTTCGATCTTTTATGAAGACTTTATAATCTCCCCAATGTGTAAAATCAAATACCCTATAATATGAATTAAACACATCTTCAAACCGTTCAAACTTAACCTCGTTTTCAAGTTTATCAAATAGTTTAAATGATTTAATATAATTAGGTATATAGATTAGATAATTTGTTTTCTCTTGATTATATCTTTTTTGCGGAATGTAATATGTATCTCTCCCAAGATCACTTATATTGTCATATCTCCCAATGATGATCTCGTTTACTTGGTTAAACTTTGATTTTTTAATGGAGGAAATAATTGGATATACAGCAGCATCTTTAAATACTCGTATCATCGATATATCCACAATCATCTTGATCTTAAAATTATTCAATAGATCTTTCCGTATACGTTCTCCATAATCATTGGCCAGAAATTTATTAGAAGTGATAAAACTCAAATAACTCGAATTATTATCTTTCAATAAGTTAAACCCTCGTTCGTAAAAAGGTATTAGAATATCGTATATCTTATAGGCCCAATAATATTCGTTTCTAAGATATTCTTTATAGATTAGATTATATAATTTTTTCTTTTGATATTCCTCTGATGTCAATAAAGATTTTTTCTCCTCTACTTCTTTTTTGAGCTTTTTGTTTTTATCTCTATATTTATCTCTATATTCTTTAGTTTTTAAGTTTTTTATTCGTCGTTTGTTTTTCTTAATTTGTTTTGAGATACGCCTAATATCTTGTTCAAGAGGAATTTTGTGCATAAATTTCGTAGATATATATGGCGGATTACCCACAATAATGTCAAAACCTTTAGGGAAAACCAAAGGGAATTCAAGTTGCCAATAAAAGACTTTTTGTTCTCTTAAAAAACTTTTTATAATCTCTGCTTTTTCAGCTTCACTTTTTCCTTTCAGAAATTTTTTCC
>CAZDJH010000686.1:0-1647 GCA_964505645.1 uncultured archaeon
AGAATTACAAAAATATTTTATGTATTTATTTTTGACACGAAAAATCTCTATTAAGTATAAAATAATCGTTGTCGGACATAAAAACGTTGGAAAGACCTCCTTGATTAGACGCTATACTGAAAGTATTTTCAAGGAGCAGACTCGTTCCACTATCGGGGTGGCTTTTAAGCGCAAAGTAATGAAGTTGAACGTGAATAATAAAACGCAATTAGATATAGAACTGAGCATATGGGATTTTGGAGGTGAAGCTAGATTCAGGATACTCCTTCCTGCATATGCTAACGCTGCAGCAGCAGCACTAATCCTTTTTGATACTACCAATCGAAAAACGCTTTTAGATATAGAAAACTGGATAAATATTATAGATGAAAACGCTCAATCTAACGTATTAAAGCTCTTAATCGCCTCTAAAGTAGACCTTAAAAGCGAAAGAGAGGTTTCAATTAGCGATGCCCTCAACTTTTGTAAAAAAAATGAATACGATTGGTGTACTAATATCGTTGAGACTTCATCTAAGACAGGTAAAAATATAGAAGATGCCTTCCTATTCACTGCTAAAGAATTGGTAAAGAGGAACTTGAAGATTTGTGAAAAATGCGGGGGTGCGTTCAGTAAAAGATTAAAATTCTGCCAATATTGTGGTAAAAAAGTGGCGATTTAATCAATATCCATATTTGAGATAGCGATCAGAAAAATATTCTTAAATTCTACTCATTCTCTTCTATTTGATATAATGACGGAGGGGGGCGTGAAAATCCATTTTTTTCCTTTTTAACTTTCTTTATATACGTTTTTAGTTCCATTTGAGCATTAATAATTGAGGATTTGATTTCTCTTTTTACACATTCTTCGCCGATAATAAATGGACCGTGGCTTGGATAGATAGATTTGATCCGCAATGTTTTTAATAACTGTAAGCTATCAATATATTCGGAAATAGAGCCAGATTCATAGATATTTGAAATAGCCCCCTTAAATATTGTATCTCCCGAAAAAAGATATTCTTCATTCGGTTCATAAAGACATATACACCCGCTCGTGTGCCCTGGCGTTTCAATAATCTTTAATACATTTTTTCCTAAGTCAATTATATTTCTATCCTCAAGCCATATATTAATTTTAACATCGGTGAGATCTATGCCCCATTTTTTAGCTTTTGTGATCAGCTCATCACTATGTTGTATTTTAGCCGCAGCCCATCGATGAGCGGCCATTAAACAGTTAAAATAAGGGTTAGAACTAATATGATCGAAATGTTCATGAGTATTAATAACCAAGTCTATATCTTCCAGTTTCAAGCCAATCTCCGTAGTAAGTAAGTAATTAAAGGAATTGAATTTAGTAATAACTCCGGTATCGATTAGAACATTTAAACTTTCACCGATAATTAAATAAATGTGACAGCCAGCACCTTCGGAATAAAATTGATGAACATTTGGTCTCATAAGATTCAATGAATATCCCCTTTTCCCGTAGAGATCATCATGAGTAATGAGTTTGGGCTCAAACGAAGCCTCTTTTCCATCTAACATATACTTTCAGTTTTAAAGGTGTATTAAGTATTTAAAATTAAACTAAAAAATATAAATGTTTATATGATGTGGGAATATTATTCTTTAGACTATGTGAAAAAAATTCAAAAAAAAG
>CAZDJH010000687.1:0-1644 GCA_964505645.1 uncultured archaeon
ATTAAAAGATTTCCCGGGGGCTCCCGTGATCTTTGCAAATGAATCCTCATCCACTCCTTTAAGTGATACCCGAACATATAGATTTTTAAAGTTGCTCAATTTATCAATATAATCCTCATCCAAAAGGATTCCATTAGACTCAAGAATAAATAAGGTATTATCGGGGATTAAACCTATTACTTTTAAGAGGTGCTGCCTACAAATTGTAGGCTCCCCACCACTGATACGAACCGTTGGCTGTTTTAGCCCTATTAATTTTTGAGATACTTGCTCAGGCGAATAAAAAGCGCCATATCTTTGTGGCTGCCATACCTTTTTTTGTCCCCAGCAATAGGCGCAGCGTAGATTGCACCCCAAACAATCAGCTGTCGCGCAACCCCCGTAAAATTTTGTCTTACGGAAGCGATAATACTTCCTCTGCTCATTCTTGCAAACGACTGCTTTAACTTCTTTAGATATTTGTCTTGGGGAACTCATAAGAGGAAAACTCCCTATTAAAAGAAAAAAACTTCACCTAATGGCGAAATACCCGCTTTCCGCAAAATATTAGTGCGCAATTTAATTCATTTGCTCTCTCAATAACTTGGTCGTCCCTAATAGACCCTCCAGGATTGATAATCGCTTTAGCGCCTGCCTCCACGGCTGCTTCTAATCCATCCGGGAATGGGAAAAAGGAATCCGTACCCATAATGGAATTAATTAATGCCTCTTTATGTCCGAACTCTCGGGCCTTCTGGACGGCCAATTTAACCACATGAACCCTGCTCTGCTGGCCCGCACCAATTCCTATCGTATACATACCGGTATCATATGTCTGAATAAATGCCGCGGAGTTCGATTTTGCCCACTTTGAGACTTTATAGGAAAAGATTAACGCCTCCTTCTCTTCCTCGTTGACTTTACGGTCGCTAACCACGTTCCATTCCTTAATCACGGGCTTCCAATCATACTCTTGGACCAACAACCCTCCTAATACGCTTCGCGTTTCTAAGTTTGTGTAAATCTTCTCTCGCCTGGAGAGAAAATCGCCGAACTCCAAGATTCTCATATTTTCTTTCTTTTTCAAAATCTCAAGCGCCTTGGGCTCAAATGAGGGCGCCATAATCACCTCAACAAAAATATTTTCTTGATTTACAATAAAGTCGGCGACTTCCTCGGATACCTCCTTATTTAAGCCCCAAATGCCGCCAAATGCGGACATGGGATCGGTGCTAAATGCCTTTTTAATGGACATCAATTGGTCTTCCTTATCAATGGCAATCCCATTGGGAGAAGTATGCTTCAATATCGCCGTGACGTAATTATCCGTTCCGAAATCGAGCAGCATTTGGATACAAGAGTCGATATCCAAGTAGTTATTAAAAGAAATTTTCTTACCCCCCAGCTTCCTAAAATTATGTAGTCCATACTGAGAAGACAAATCCCTGTAAAATGCGGCTTGTTGATCCCAATTCTCCCCATATCTCGTATCTTGGACCTTCTCAAATATTTTAATTAAGTTTTTGGGTAATAACTTATCTTCATTCTGCTGCTGAAGATAATTGGCTATTGCGGCATTATAATCTGCCATTATGACAAAAACCTCTTGGGCTAGCTCAGCCCGCAATCCATCACTGACCGACCCATTGTTCTTCTCGAGCTCTT
>CAZDJH010000688.1:0-1635 GCA_964505645.1 uncultured archaeon
CTTTAAGGCTATGGAAAACCTAGAAAATAACTTAAAAGTATACGAAAAGCCGATTTTTATTAATTTTTTCTTATTCTCGGTAAACTTATCTTTATTCATAATAAAATTAATATTTGGGTTATTAACCAATAGTCTCGCTTTACAAGCCGATGCGTTCGATAATTTAACCGATATCGTTATCGTAATCGCATCTTTAATTGGGATAGTTTTTGTAAGCAAAAAACCCAGCGAAAATCTTCCATATGGATATTACAGGCTGGAACAAGTGGTCTCTTTGATTATTTCACTTTTCATCTTTTTTACGGCATATACTATAATAAGGGATTCTATAACAGAGATAGTTAACTTTTTCCAAGGGGGTTATAAAATTATTAGTGTAACACCCTTAGTTATAGTTATCGTAATAATTTCCATTCTTATTTCGTTACTAACCACCCTATACTTAAAACTAGTGGGCAAGAAAGCAAAATCGGAGATTATTGAGTCGGAAGCAAGCGAGAAGATGATGGATAACCTTATATCACTAACTGTACTAATTGGATTTATTGGGGCATATTTTAGGATTTATATTTTAGATTCTGTATTTGGGTTAGTAATTGCCCTCTTTATTATAAAAGGGGGCTATGACATTTTCATTACCTCCACTAAAACACTCTTAGACGCGGTAATTAATTTCGAGAAACGGACAGAATTAATGGAATTGATAGAAAATTTTCCGAAGGTAAAAAATATCGATAAAGTGGAGATAAGAGCATATGGAAAATACAACTTCTTGGAATCTGATTTAGAATTAAGTAGGGATTTAGCCCTTTCAAAAGTAGACCTTTTGAAGAAAAAACTTTCGAATGAAATCAAGAAGAATTTCCCCGATTTTTTCAAGATAGTCATTACAACTCGGACACCTGAAAAGAAAACTACGACAATTGCGGTCCCTCTCGTAGGTAATAACGGTTTAGACTCCCAGATTTATGAAAGATACGGGGAGGCGCCATACTTTGGGGTTTTAGAGATTCAAGAGGGGGAATTATCGAGATTTGAAGTATTATTAAATAAATTCGCTGAAAAAGAAAAGAGAAAGGGGATTTTAGTATCAGATTGGTTAAGTTCCCAAAATATAGATAAGATATATACGAAAATAAAGTTAAAGCGAGGGCCCAAGCTGGTATTTGAAAACAGCTTTATCGAAATGGTTGAGACCGACGAAGAAAAATTAAGTGAAATAATAAAACAAGAAAAAAGAGTAAATAAGGGTTAAAAATATGTCAATAAGTGAGCCAACTATAGAATTTCTGAAAGAAATCTTGTTGAAAGTGTCGAAAAAAGTATCCGTGTTAGTAGGAACGGAAAAAGGTGCTGAAAAAATTGAGCGAGGGGCAGGGGGGGATATATCCATGCATCTTGATCTCGTAGCAGAGAACACGATAATCGAGGAATTGGAGGAAAGCGGTATGGATATTCTATTAGTCACTGAAGAAGCGGGTGAAAAATATATCGGCAATAAGGAAAAAGTAAAAGAAACCCAAAGGAAATTGATTGTAGATCCCGTAGATGGGTCAACAAATTGCAGTAGGGGGATTCCCTTCTATAGCGTTTCTGTTGCCTATGCGGAAGGTTCAACATTGAGAGACATTAAAA
>CAZDJH010000689.1:0-687 GCA_964505645.1 uncultured archaeon
TTGGCTTTTTTTTATTTTTTGTTTTTGGTAATTAATCATCCAAATCACCATTAAAAATTGGACTCCTATTTATTTTAGTATGATTACTTTTTTCTTCTATTTGTAAATATTCATAAAAAATAAGAATTAAAAAAAAATAGTTATCGAATAGAGTGAAAAAAATGGCTCAAATTGCGTCTGTATTATTTAATGAGTGTAATACCAAATGGATGGAAGATATTAAAAGCGTAATGGTTTTGGATGACCGGCGAGAAGTGATTTTCTCATTTGCTAATTCAGTTTATGGAGATACAAAAGATGAGGGTGTGCTCTCGAGGTTTATGTTGGCAATGGAATCCTTCGCCAGAGAATTTGGAGGAAATGAATTAAAAATGGTAGAGGTCGGTTCTGAAAAGATATATTTGCTAAAAGATAATTTCAGTGGGTTTTTATTCATCGCAGTGAGTCATAAACACACCAAAAGAAAGTCAATCTTTAAAAAGCTTGAAAAAATTAGGGATATGTTTAATGAAAACTGCCTTGAGCAATTAATTTCCAAAAATCTCGATAAAAAAGCGCTCCAAATGCACTTTCTCGATTCTCTGGAGAAACTTGACTCTAATCCAAGCAGTGTAGATAATTTTTTAATCGCAATTTGAATTTTTTTTATTCCTTATTATTTAATATTCTCCTATATTAATTGAATTT
>CAZDJH010000689.1:697-1628 GCA_964505645.1 uncultured archaeon
AGGACTTTTTAATCAGGCAATAATTTTCTTTTTCACATATAGATGATACATAATATCATCGATTGTAGTATCTTCCGGTAATTTCTTTATTAACGCTATAATTTCTTCCTTAAGATTAGAAGTAATATTTTCTCATGATCCCACTTTGAAGGCAACTTTTTTTATAAATTATATTTTCCAGTCCTTCATTATATCCAAAATTATCACCGCCGGAATAATAATAATTAGCAGTATGACAATATAACCTAAAAATAAATAATGATTTACTATTAAAATATATATCGGAGCTTCTACTTGCCAAATATTTCCTAGTATCAGTGGCGCTAACTCATAATATGCAAAAATAACCGCAATCCCCGCATCAGAAAGAGCCCAGAGACCCGAAAGGATGACAAATGATGAAATTAAAGTTATTGCAACGCATAACAAGAAAGTTACTATTTGTATAAATCAGTTTCCCGAACCAGAAAGACTATCGGAAATTAGAACATTTTGGATAACTTGTACCTCCGAAATTAATATCGCAAAATTAATATCGCAAAATTGATTGCCATTAACGACGGGCAGAACCCTTTAAAATTACCTTTAGATTTAAACGATTTATTTAAATAGTTAAATTCATATATATTAATAGAAAAAAGCGGGGCTATGATGAATATGGTAAATAAAAACGAGTTGCTCAAATGGTTGCCGAAACTGATTCGGGAAGACGATGAGGTAAAGGGAGCCATCATTACCGCGTTATCGGGAGTGGTTGCTACTAAAGATGATATTGCCCGAATTATCGAAAATTCTAATCGGAGGTTCGAGGAGATTAACGCCCGTTTCGAGGATATTAATGCCCGTTTCGAGGATAATAACGCCCATTTCGAGGAGATTAATGCCCGTTTCGAGGATATTAATGCCCGTTTCGAGGATATTAATGCCCGTT
>CAZDJH010000690.1:0-1617 GCA_964505645.1 uncultured archaeon
CAAATTGCGCATTTCATACCCAAAATGCCTGTAGTAGGGGGCAAAAAAGTCTCGAACTGCACGAATTTTTGCATCCCGCTGTTTTCTAATAAAATCAGCATCCCAAAAGTTTATAGAAGAACGCGGATTTTCCAATATCTCCAGGTCACGGGCGGCTTGGGTATAAATATCGAGAATAATCCGAACCAATATTTTGTCCAGAGAATCCTCCCGAATACAAAAAGCATTACCTTTCTTTTGACCTGAAATAATAGACTTAAAGTTAGTCCCGATCAAATTATATAACTCTTCAAAGCCATCTAGGTCATAGCCCAGCTCGGCATTCAGAAATGCTTTAAGGTTAGCCCGAAACTCGAAGGTCAAATCAACAAATGGAGACGCGTGAGACTCACCTCTGGCGTGGGCATCATCCCTCTTTCCCTCCCACAGGTCGGTAACCGTAAACAGCCCAGGGAACGGGTTATTTTTACTTGTCCCGGAAGACCCTATAAAATAACTTCCCTCCCCGACCTCGAAGTACCCTTGCTCCTTTTCTACCAAGTAGATTTCCGCTGTACCGAGATCAAGGCCGAAATCCCGCATAAACTGTTCCAGATTAAGGTCGCCGTGGATATCGGGGTCTAACCTTACTTTCTTATCCCCGGAACGCACCAGCACTGAAAACTCGAGTCTCCTTCCTTCTTCCTCGAGCATACGGGATTTCATCTCATTAACAAACATATCAACAGTCTGGACTAATTGTACCAATGTACGGGAAGTACTTGTACTAACGAGTGTTTCTCCGATTATATAATGCAACATGCGGCTTAAAGCGCCTCCTCCACCGAGGCGGCTCTGCCGATGTAGCCATACTTTATAATCATTTTTAACCTTCCCGCTTTTAAATGCAGGCTCTTTTCCTGTTTCCTCTTTATACGCCTTGCGGTTGGCGGAAGAATCATATTGTTTCCAAATATTATCGAGCCACTCACTATTACTTACGCTGACCTTCCTGATTATATCGCGGTTTTTTGTAATGATAAAAACCTTGGAGTGGATGGGCTCGGTGCTGAACCTATTGGCAAAGCGGGCCATCGACGGATAGAACGCGGCGATGTCCTTTTTTGCGGCTTCGATGTTTTTGCATTCCTTCTCGGACCAATCATAGACCTGCAAGTCCTCATATTGCGCTAAAACTTGCTGTACCCGAATTTCGTGGACGTCTCCACCCAACACTATAATCCTTCTCTCTAACCATTTCATAAAACGGTCTGTAATTTTCCCACCCCATATGGCATGCTTGTGCTTATCCTTGTCATCCATTGTTTCCCTTTCGTAAAACTGCATGGGCTCGGGCTGCTGTTCAATATCAGCATCAATTTTCACACCGAATTGTTCCCTATATTTTTGGGCATACTCTTGAGGATCTTTTGAGGGGTCGATTTTTCTTATTTCGTCGCATTTATCTAGTACGGTCTGGTGCAACTGTAGATCACGTTGGGGGGGCACAAACGCGGCTCCAGCGCATTGAATCGGGAACTCCTCTTCGAGTCTACTCCTTTCAGCCTTAATGGAAAGTACAAGTAAGTTCTTGGAATTCAATCCGTTTTCCAGCGCGATATCACGGAAATTGGACGG
>CAZDJH010000691.1:0-1581 GCA_964505645.1 uncultured archaeon
GTTATTTCTTTTATAATCCTAGACAAGTCGCTATATTTATACGCAATATAACCGAGCGTAAAAGAGCGGAACAAATGATAAAGGAAGAAGTAAAACGGTTAAAGGAAATTGACCAAATGAGGAGAAACTTGATCTCAAGAGTCTCCCATGAGTTAAAGACTCCTCTCATGGCTATTAGTGGTGCTGTTGAATATATTTTAGAATTATATGGAGGGAATATTAGTAATGAAGTGTTGGAATTATTACAAATGGTAGATTTGAATAAAGACAGACTACAGAAACTTATTGATACCCTTCTTGATGTGGCTAGAATTAAAAATAAGAAACTTGCCCTCGATGTGACCCTATATAATCTCTCTAGAATAATAAAACAAGTAAGTAAAGAAGTTGAACCTCTCCTTAAAGACCGTAAAATATACTTGAAACTAGACCTCTCTGAAAATATTGAACTCTATGTCGATGAAATCCGTATTTCGGAAGTCATAATGAATCTCCTCTCCAATGCGATAAAAAATACCCCTCCAGAGGGAATAATAACAGTAAAGACCCAAAAACGAAAAAACTACGTCGAGATTATTGTTTCCGATACGGGAATTGGCCTTACTGAGAAAGAAAAAAGTAAAATCTTTACTCAATTTGGTAAAATAGAACGATATGGGGAAGGATTAGAATTTCTTGATATCTCAGGTTCAGGTTTGGGTCTATATATTTCAAATAAAATCGTAGAAATGCATAACGGAAAAATTGAGGTCGAAAGTGAGGGGCGAAACAAGGGTAGTGCTTTTAAAGTAATATTGCCCCTTGAGAATGATTAATTTTAAGTAAATAGGAAATAAGTAGAAAAAAAAATTTATAGATTTTTCTTTTTCCATTCCTTAAGGTAATTGCGAAAATCATCTTGAGTGATGCCGATAGAATTCATTTGGCTTTCCTTTTTGCTCTCGAGCTCCTTTTCCACCTTACTTTTCTTTTTAGCCTCTCTCTCTTTAATCTCCCTTTCCTCTCGGAAGGATAATTCCCAATCCAGATATGAAGCTGCTTTCGACATAATTATTTAATTAAAATCATTTCATCTATTTATAAAGAGAGACGGTATTAATTTATTAATATGTTAAAGGTATCACCTAGATACATATCTCCGAAAAAGTGACGGAAATGTCGCTGATTTTAAAATTTTTAAAATAAATATATGAGGAAAGATGGAGATTCCTTATAAAAAGAAAAAATCGTTTTGGGAATAATTGGAATAACAATTGGAATTGGGTTAATGCCGTTTTTGCCAAATATTATTTTATTCTATATTTTAATAGTAGTATTGTCTACGGGGAATGGATTTGTGAGGACGTCCATATCAGGTCTTATTTCAAAAATTACCGGCGAGGAAGTACAAGGAAAGTTTATGGGCATTGCCCAATCGGCGGCTAGCCTCGCCTTAATCCCACGTCCATTAATCGCAGGCATAACTTACCAATATATTAATTTCTATGCCCCATTTCTTATAAGTTCTTTATTAGTCTTCTTAACTTCATTTTTAACTGACTGCGAAAGAAGTCCCCTACATTTATGTAGGGGATGAATTTC
>CAZDJH010000692.1:0-1569 GCA_964505645.1 uncultured archaeon
CGATGTTCTTAATCCTAATAACATACCACTCACCAACAGTCCTTTCCGTTGTATCATAATCTATAAATGTATAATTTTCCCAAGATCCATCAATAAAGTCTAATTCCTCCACTAAACTACTATTCCTACCATCAACCCATAATACCAATTCCAAATACACACTTTTATTATTTTTCAACATTTTAAATCTCCTACGCTTAAGTTATACCAACTTAAACGCTTGTATATGAGAGATTTAAAAGCAAAGTTTTACTTTATTGGAGTTTTAATGTAAAATACAGGTCTTAGATTTAATTTATATTTGGTTGATTTAATTTATATTTAGTGTTTATTTTCAATTAATGTTATGGTTGTATTGATATTTAAATCTTCGGGTTTTGGAGAAATGTTCATTTATTGATTGACTGTTCGATTCGGTTTTCTTGGAACATTCATATAAGAAATAATCATGATATAGTAATCGAGTTGGAAGTTGGGTTTTATCATTTATCCAAACTGTTGAGATATTACATAAGAAAGCGAATTAAATAGAGAATTAATGTTTTAAATTTGAGAGTTTTATTTGAATTCTATTCTTATAATCCCCAAGAAACATTGGAAAAGGATTCAAGTCCATCTGAGCCAGTAATTCCCGGGAGCGAATTAAAAGGGATCCTCCGAGTTTCATTTGAAGCGTTGACCAACTCATGCCTTTCTGTAATATAAAACGCCCAAGTTCTTAATAAGAGGCTCCCAAACCCCGGAGAACCAGGATTGATCATGAAAAAGAATGGAGAATGGATGCTCAAAAAGTGTTGGAAAGCTTATTTACCTAAATCTAAAGTAAAAAAGAACGGAAAACATTTTCAGATAAACAGGATGGACTATAAAGAAGCCGAGCAAGTTTTTGTACAAATTAACCGTAAGAAAAGAGTTCAGAATATTTCTAAAAAGAAAACTAAAAAATGTAATATAAAAGGCTATATCCATTTCTCTGAAAAATTTCCAAAAAAAAGTTATGAATCGATATTCATTGAGTTTAATAAGAAGAATAGTTTATCCAAAAATAAATTAAAAATAACAAGAAAGAATGAAAACCAAAATTATGTCGTAATAGATGGGATAAAATATAAACAGAATGAGTTAGTTTATGTAGAAATCGATTACAAGAATGAAGTTGGGAGAATTTCAAAAAAAAATACCAATAAATGTGATCGAAAAGGATACCTACGTTTTTCTATGAACAAAATCTTTATTGAGCTAAATGATATAAAAGTTGATTTAAGCACACCAAATGATAAGAAAGCAGTAAAGAATTATATTGAAAACTTAAAAATATATTATGATAATGATAAGGCTTATGATTGGATTAATCCAAACGCAAATCAGTTTTTAGTATATTATGAAAATAAAAATGGAAAATATTACTTTAAACCAGGAGCAATTGGAAGAGAAGTATTTCATAATTCGATTTCCGATATTTTAAAGGATTATAGGCCATGTAAAAATACTGATTCCCTCTGTCCCGCTTGCGCCCTTTTTGGTTTTACAAATGATCAAGGGGAATCCAGAAAAAATGCGCTCGGCTCC
>CAZDJH010000693.1:0-1568 GCA_964505645.1 uncultured archaeon
TTCTTTCGCAGTCAGTTAAACCAAAAAAATAAAAAAGAGGGATGGGTCAAAATTTTGATACGCTAGATTAGGGAATAAACTCGGTTAGATTAGAATTCATCCGATTTTGAAAGAGGGTGTTGATTGATATAGGATTCTCGTAGTTTTGTAATGTCATTTTTAGCATATATCCGTGTTGTGTTAGGACTTGAGTGCCCTAAAATGTCTTGCAGTTCACTAATATCCATTCCTGACCTTCTTAAATGCGTCGCTCCTGTATGCCGAAATACGTGAGGGGTGAGCTTCTTGGAGTCGGAAAACCCGCACTTATCCTTAATTATCTGGATATCATTTTGCACGACTCTGGGAGTAAGTTGGTCGTTTCTGGTATTTACTAATAAATAATCGTCATCATTATATACTAAGCGATTTTCGAGATGTTTTTTGATTATTTTTAATGTCTTGTAGTCAACAGGTACAATACGTTCTTTATTACCCTTTCCCCGTAACCGGATATACCCTCGTTCGAAATTTACATCCTTAATTTTAATATTACATAACTCACTAACCCGTGCCATTGTGGAATAAAGTATGCGTATCATTAGATAATACCTTTTACTCTTCTTAGAATTGAATTTTTGGCGGTCATTCAAGGCATTAAAGATGCGTTTAATATCCTTTAAGTCCAAAAACTTGGGTAGGCTTTCCTCAGTTCTAATCTTAGGACTGCGAATCGTTGTCATGGGATTTTTGTTTATAAACTCGTTAATGTTTAAGAATTTAAAAAAAGAACGTAGGCATGCTATCTTTCTACTCAATGATTTTTTGGTATATCCTTTATCCTTCAGTCGTTTAAGGAAGAGGCGAATCTTTTGTCGCATTAACTTATGATTAATGGGCACATCTCCGATGATATCTACAAACTTCTCCAAATCATATCTATACGCTTCAATTGTAGAGGGTCTGCATCCTTCCTCAACTTCTTTTGCGATGAGAAAATCTTCAAAAAAATCAGACATTTTTAAAGTTTCCATATTAATTGATATATCATTACCGTAATACTTATTTTCGTGTGATATCTGCATATGGATAAGTTCTTCTTTCTCGTGATGCAACATAATAACCATTCCAAAAATTATCTTAGCCTCCTCATCTGAGAGATCGGGATAAATTCTTACCCATACGGTGAACTTATTATCATGTGATTTCACCACTCTGATATTTCCACTGAGGAGGAGACTTGCGTAAGGTAAGGGCAAAAAGAACCACTTCTTTAATCTTTATATAACAGTACTAAGATTTAAGAAATATATGGCTAACTTGAGCATCTTTAAGGTTTTTAAGTATAAGACTTTTTTACTCTCATTGTTTATCCGTGGTTTTTTCTTTTTCAAAAGTTTAAATTCTGTCTTGCCTAATCTCAAAAAATCTTTTAGATTATTACTTCATGTTGTTTGGAGCTCAATTCTTTTCCGTAAGCGAGAAAATATCCACAAATTTAAATGTATTGAGTAATTATAATGTATTACAGTGGTTAATTGAAGTCTCCCCGCCCTAAAGGACGGGGATTCCTACGAGTCCGCTAAGCG
>CAZDJH010000694.1:0-1553 GCA_964505645.1 uncultured archaeon
ATAGATTGTGGTTTTCTGTAAAGTTTAACCTTAATCATAAAAAAATATCGAGCCTATTTCGATCACACATATCATTTTTCCTTTTTTTTTATATATGTGGGATGGATGGAAATGAGTTAATGTATTTATAGGCCCTTTAAAGCTGAGATTATCACCTAACTTAAGGATTTTCCATATGGGTGGCTAAATCTTCGAAAAGCTTAAGATTTAAGGTCTCTTTGTTTTCATAATTGCCATTGATATTTCATTGCTATAGATTGTGGAGGTAAATGTTTTGAAAAGAGAATAAAGATATGGAAAGAAGGTTAAAAATATTCCCGCCTCAGCTGATCCCCCATAAAACTGGTTTAGTTGGGGTGAAGTTTCGGCTTTTGGTTCTTGCTGGGAATGTTCATCCACTTCGGATAAATCAAGCAGAAAGGGCTGATAATATTCATTTGTATTCAAGATAGCAAATATCTCCCCTTTTGTGGTCCCTCTAATTCCTGATTTGAGGAGTTCTTCCCAAGATAAATATTTATTAACATTTTTTGAAAATTTAATTGCCAAATAATGAGTTAATTTATCGGGCAAATAATTAATCAAGGGTAGATTTGTGGTATGGAGTTCTATTGGAAAGAATCTATTTGGAGTTTCGCTTACAAAAAGAATTCCCCGAATATTCATTTTTTTCCATATATCAGATAGTAATGAATATCGTTCAGACGGTAATAAATGTTCTATTAAAGCATTACAAACCGCGAAATCAAACTCCTTTAATTCTAATGGTAGAGTTTCCTCTTCTTTAGAGAGTATGAATTTAACATTATTCATTTCATAAAAATCCGCCCTCATGGTACCAATTTCCAACATTTTTTCGTTTAAGTCAACACCAATAATGTTCGAGTTAGGAAATTCTCGAGCCAGAATTATCGTCGATGCACCACTTCCACAACCAAAATCTAAAATTGTTTTATTGTGAAACTTTTCTTTTGGTATGCAACGGAGTAATTTTAGAAGGGGTTTAGCTATATATTGGTCATCTTGCTCTCGAAGTATCTCATCACATAAATAAGGGGGGACCCTTTAGCTCATAAATCTTCTCTATTAACATATAGGGGTAGGAGGTGACGCATTTTTTTTTTGGAATAAAAACGTCCTTTTTTAAAGGTTGAATTGTGATGATGTTCTTATTACCAGAGTACTCTTTTATGATAACTTTCGCTTGAGGGTGTTTTATAACCCTAATAATGCTCACCTAAGATATAATAATAAAAATATATACCAATTTCTATATTTTATAGTTAAAAAAGTTTTGTGTCTTGTTTTTTGACTGATTATGTCTTAAATGCTTTAGCAATCACATTGCACCTAATTGGGAGTGGTTGCTCTCGTTTTAAGGATTGGAGCGCTGTAAGTAGTATGAAGTGTCCATAATGAGCATCGAAATTGGAAAAGATTCGTCGTAATAGCCTTTTATCCCGATACGGCTTAAAGTCGCAGTTATCACTTAACGTACATTGCCTAAGAAATTTAAATCGCTTGTGACAATTTTTACACACCCGTTTCTGCTG
>CAZDJH010000695.1:0-1552 GCA_964505645.1 uncultured archaeon
GAAATTCATCCCCTACATAAATGTAGGGGACTTCTTTCGCAGTCAGTTAAAAATAAAAAAAGGAGATTGGTTAAATAGATTTAGAGATTTCTTCCACAAACTTCGGTTGATGATCAAAAAGAATTTCTGGGTTATCGGTTAAAATTCTAAACCGCACGTGAATTTTCAATTCGAAAGAAAAAATGTGATACATCGGCTTAATTCCGAAAACATCCTTATACTTCTCAGCAATTTTATCAATTTGCTCTTTGATATGTTGAAATCCCTTGTAAGGGAATTGCATTGTAAATACGAAGTTATGAATCTTTTGGGTTTTAAATTGGCCCACTACAGAATTAAACATCGATCTTATATTGTATTCTTTTGAATCTTGAGAAGTCGCATCATCAATTTGTATTTCCTTTTTAAAATCTGTAAATTTTTTAATATTTTCCAGGTTAATCGAATAGTTCGTGATGTTTGACGAGAGTATTTCATTATTAGATTTATTAATAATAACATTATCGAATGTCTCAATCGTGGTTCTCGTTAGTTTAAGGTTTCGAACTACTCCGACATTTCCACCGATTTTAATAATATCACCAATATCAAAGGGACTTAGGATTAATAAAGTGATACCAGATACCAGATTGGAAAAGATCCCGCTCATAGCAAATGCTAATGCTGTGCTAATAGATGTAGTTAAGACAGCTAAATATGTGGGGTCGATTGATGCAACCATTGGGAAGCCTTCAAGAATGAAAAGAAGGATAATAATGATGGAAATAACTTTTGTAAAGAAGTTTATAAAGACCTTGTATTTTTCTTGTATTTTACTTATCCTACTAATCGTAAGTGGGATAAACCAATTAATAAATAATATACAAGCAATTATTATCGCTAAAAATATAAGCGCTTCAAAATCACTTCTAAATAGTGCCATTATCATTATGAATTCACCTCGTTTGTTGTCTTTTCAGTGTGAATTTCATCAGACATCAATTCATATAATACATCTTTCATAAAGGGGTTTGTATATTTTATTATCTTTTTCGGATCTTTTGAGAGAATCTGAAGTGTAATGCTTAAACGATCCCTAATGGTCGTATTCGCGTAATAGAAAGGTCGAATCCCAAGCATCTCTTCATATTTATCGAACACAGGGTTTAATTGATCTTTTAAGGGTTTATCTAATTTATTAATGGGAATTTCTACTATCTTAATGTTTCGGCTAAATTTATCCTCTTTTGTTAATATTCCCTTTAGATGTTCAGTAAGATTTTTGAGTTTAAGTTCCTTTTCCTCTTCCGAGAGTGATAGTTGGGAGACTTTTTGCGTAAATCTCTTAACAGAGGCATTGTATACATTCGTATTGGGGAAATAAGTGATTATACCCATAAAATTACGCAATTTGGTGTAATTAAGGGAGATTTCACTTACAATTCCTTGAACATCATTCGTTTCAATAAAGTCTCCTATTTCAAAACTCGTAGCAGACAAAAGCATAAATCCAGAGGCAATATTATCAATCCTCTCTCTAAAAGTAAGAGAAATTGATATTAACAAAAAGGAG
>CAZDJH010000696.1:0-1550 GCA_964505645.1 uncultured archaeon
ATCAACACCTGTTGATATTGTTGATATCAAAGATATAGAAGCATTTATTGATGGATTAAAGAAGTCTTTTGACATACTTGATAAATTGGAGGCAGAAGATAAAAAGGGAGTACAAGCCCAACTTGCTAAAGCAATATCAAAATTAAGGGAGAAAAAATTAGATAAAATAGAGCCTGTTCCGAAAGTACTTGGCTCGGTATCAAAACAGGATTTAAAGCAAATTCTCTTAAATCAATTAGCTCATCTCAATAGTACTTTAAAATCTTTTGACCAAAGTAGCTCTTCAAGCAAAGAGAAATTCAAAATGGTTCAAGAAATTGCGTCGATTAGGGAAAAGATCGATAATCTATAGTTAAGTAAATTTTTACAGAAATTTAATTAAAAAGCACTTTTTTGCAAGATTCTATATTCTTTAAAATAGATATAAATCATTTTACTCTGTGAAATAATCAAAATGTTAATTGATATTCATTGCCATGCAAATCTCTATATGAACCTAAACCAAATCGTAAATGAAGCAACCTCGAAGAACGTACAAAAAATTATCGCAGTCTCAATGAGTAAAACTAGCCTTGAAAGGATTATTGAGATTGGGAAATATTATGAAAATATTTATCCCGCGTTAGGAATCCATCCCGAAGAGGTAAAAATGAACCAGAACATTGAACAACAATTAGATTCAATAGTTCAGTTTATTAAAGATAATAGAGCTCAAACTGTGGCGATTGGGGAGATTGGCTTAGACCACCATTTTATTAAGCAAAAGGAGTTGTATCCGGTTCAAGAAAAGATTTTTAATACAATGCTTAACTTAGCGCAGAATTTGCAGCTTCCCGTCAATCTCCACACGAAGGGGGCGGAAAAAACGGTTTTTGACACCCTACCGTCGTATGATATTCCTAATGTAAATATCCATTGGTATTCAGGACCAGATAATTTATTAAATATTGGAATCGAGAGGGGATATTTTTTTTCAATAACGCCCGCAGTATTTTATTCGCCGCCAGTGAAGAAACTCGTGTCTAAAGTAAATGAAACTCAGTTATTATTAGAAAGCGATGGACCGGTAAAGTTTTCAGGGAAAATCGGTACACCAGCAATGGTCAAAAATGTATTAGAAAAAATTTCGGAAATTAAAAATATAAATAAGAACGATTTAGAAACTCAAATTGAAAGAAATACGAAAATAATATTTCCAAAAGTATTTTTATAATATATTTTAATTCGGAAATTATTGATCTTGGCTTTCCTTTTTTAAATCTTTTAATTCTTGGGGTAAATCCCCCTTGTTTTCCATCCGATTTAAAAGATCTTCTACCTCGGCGATCGTGTTGCCATATATATGCAGTGAATTACTAAAATCCAAATAGGACCCTATTTCCACCCCCAATTGATCTGCAACCTTCTTCTGGATTCTCACCATTCCGTTAACGTTTGCTTCCCACGCTCTAAAAAGGTCTCTACTTCGCCACGTTGTTTGCATAATCAACCGTTCATTTTTTATGCGCATCCAAATTCGTTGTAAGCAGGGGGGGTCTTCAGAGAGGGGA
>CAZDJH010000697.1:0-1547 GCA_964505645.1 uncultured archaeon
AATAATACCAAAAACGGTTATTTTATAATTGATCCTTCTTTTGTAAAATTAACCAATTTTTTTTATTAATCAATATATATAAATCTTACAACTTAAATCTTGAGATTTATTTAAAGTAATAATAAATTAAAAAAACCTTAATATAAAAGTTTTTGTTAAGGAATTAACGGTTTACCTTTTAATTAATGATTCAGACGGGCGATAAATTGCAATCCTAAAGGTATAGTTTGAAGCAAGAGGTCTCCGTTTATAGTTTCGTCCCATTTGAAAAAAGAAGTTTTCTTTTTCAAGGGATAATTATTCTCCTACTTTAAAGCCTTTATTTTTCCAATATATTTAATTTTTTATGGAAATAATTTAAATTCTTTTATTTATTTTTTATAGTAGATGGATATGAGTGATAAAGAAACATCAAAGAAAGGAACTGCCGAGAATAACGGATCGAAAGATTCGAAAGAGAGCGAGGAAGAAGAACAATTAAAAATTAAATCATTGAAAAAGGCTGGAAAAATAGCACAAGATGTCAAAGAATATATAAAACCTAAAATAAAGGTCAATGAGCCTGCTTTAAAAATCATTAATCTTACCGAAGAAAAGATTAGGGAATTAGGGGGCTCATGCGCTTTTCCCGTCAACTTAAGTATTAATAACATCGCAGCACATTACACATCCCCAAGGCGAGACGACGGGTTATTAATAAAGGAGAATGATCTCGTTAAAATTGATTTGGGGATTCATATTAACGGTTATATCGTTGATACGGCGTTTTCTGTCAATTTTAATAAGGACGAAAGCCTAGAAAACATTATTGCGGCGACAGAAACGGCATTAGAAGGCGCGAAAATGATGGTTGCCCCAGAGGTTAATACAAAAGATATTGGGAGTAAGATCGAAGAAATTGTAAAAGGGTTTGGCTATTTACCGATAAAGGAATTAGGAGGACACCAAATAGAACGTTGGGTAGTCCATGGAACAAAACGGCTCCCAAATTTGGGCTCTCAAGGAGGATCTAAAGTAGAGGAAGGGGAAGTTTTTGCAATTGAGATTTTTGCTTCAACGGGCGTTGGCTCAGTTCATAATACCAATACTTGCAATATCTACGCCCTTAATCAATATACGGGAAGAGTACCGCTACGCAGAAGTAGTTCCAGAAAGATATTGGGCCATATAAGGAGAAAATATCAAACCCTTCCGTTCGCAGAACGGTGGTTGGGAGAGGAATTTCAAATTGGGGTGGCCTTTGGCTTGCAGGAATTAGTGAGGCAGGGAAAAGTGGATACCCATTATGTCCTTTCTGAACGCCATGATGCATTTGTTGCGCAATCTGAGCAAACTGTTTTAATAACCGAAGATGGTTGTGAACAGCTTACATAACTCAATGATTATTAATTCTTCCATTGAAATTTAATACCAATTTACATTTTCTATGAAAAAGTTAAACATATGTCTTATTTCGTTTAAAATTCCGCCCGATTCTCAAGATGGCACGGCGAAATTTTTTAGAGGCATTTACGATTATTTACAACAACAAGGACATAATGTTAAAT
>CAZDJH010000698.1:0-1535 GCA_964505645.1 uncultured archaeon
TTGAAAAATATTTCATAGGATCATCGAGGTATTCACTTCTATGATCTTCTTGCCCCCCAAAATCCCAAATAATAAAATCAATAAAATCAGTAGAGATTTCTGTTCTTTCAACCCCTCTTGTAGGCTCCAGCGAGGCAAGATCCTCTATTCCTAACTTCCCTCCAAATCGAGTTAATAGAGATGTCTTTCCTGCATTATCTAATCCTAATACTATAACCTTTTGCTCTTGACTCATTATAGATCAACTTAATTATTATAAAATCTATTTAATTTATATTTAACCAATAAAATAAGTTCTATTTAAAATTGCGTATTTAGTTTTTAAAACTATTATGAAAGAATAAAAAAAGTCAAAAGAAGCAGCCCTTCTATAAAATAAATCTAGATACGAAACAACATTTAACAATATTTAAATTTAATCTTTTCTACATTCCGCACACATTCTAAACATCTATATTTTATTCCATACATTCGTGGATAAAAAGTAATGATATGGGATTTGTCTTTTCTCTCCCTTATATTTTTCAAATTACCACATTCCGTCCACTTAATCCTTAGTCCATGTTTGGCAACTTGTTTAGTAATGTTTTTTACTCTTCTGAGTGGATTTGACAACTTAAATCCCTTTTTTTTGGATCAAATTTTTTTAGGAATTGCAGAAGAATCCAAACTCCTTATTTTTTCCCGAAGTAATTTATTTTCTTTTCATAATTGTTCAATTTCTTAATTTTAAGTTTTGCACGATCAAACTATTCTTTGTAATCTTTTAATGTATCAATCACTTCCTTTAAATGAGTTCATTTATGTTTATACTCCCTAATACTTCTTCCTTTAGATTTTAACTCTTCAATCCTTTTCTTTAATTCCCTCATTTTTTTAAGGGTAAATCATTGTAGTTGACACCAACGTCTCCTTCTAAATTTTATTCTGACCATCATTGAGGTTTTCATTTTCTTCATAATCACTATTATTCAGAATTCTTCAATCTTATATTTTCTATTTTTTTAACAACTCTCTGAATATCATTTAGATTATCATCCAATAGTGCTTTCATTAAATCAATTTTAAGTTCTTTTATTTTCTTTTTCAAGATTGAAGCATTAATTTCAATATTGCGTTGAAATTCCTCTAATTCCCGAAAATAAGACTCTACACGATTTTGATCAAATGTCTTGAAATTCAAAGCTTCTTTTTGATAATAAGTATTTAGAGATTTTAACCATTCCTTAATAATATCTTCTAATTCAGTATTTTCAGCCGTAAAACCCGTTTCTTGGAATCGTTTCAATAGATAATTATAATCCTCAAAAATATTATAAAAAAAATTCTTTATCTTGAATTCGATATCATTTACATTAACAGAGGGATTTGAAAATAGGGTTATAGTGTAACCTCGAAGCTTAAAGGTTGTAATTTTCAAGTTTATTCCCTTTAGGTTAAAACCCGAAAGATTTTTAATATTGATTTCATGAGAGAATTTTTCTAGCGCATTAATAAACATCGGAATCAACTCAACTCTAGCATTTTCTTCTGCA
>CAZDJH010000699.1:0-1535 GCA_964505645.1 uncultured archaeon
GAGGAAAAGAAGGTTCCCTGCATATACAACGGTACAAAGGTTTAGGCGAGATGAATCCCGATCAACTATGGGAAACAACCATGAACCCGGAAACTAGAAACATTATGCAAGTAAAATTGGAAGATTTTGTCGAAGCGGATGAAATGTTTTCGACACTCATGGGTGAGCATGTCGAACCGAGAAGGAAATTTATAGAAGATAATGCGATTCTTGTTTCAAATCTTGACGTTTAACCTAAATAAATTGAGTAACACACAAAAAAATAAATAACGTACATGTAAAAGGTGGCTACCGTGGAAGAACTAAGAGGCAGAATAATCCCAATAACTATTGAAGATGAGATAAAAGATTCCTATTTAAATTATGCCATGTCGGTTATTGTTAGTCGAGCTTTACCCGATGTACGGGATGGATTAAAACCTGTCCATAGAAGGATAATCTATTCAATGCATGAAATGGGTTTACGGTCCGATCGCGAATCTAAAAAAGCCGGTAGAATAGTGGGAGATGTATTAGGAAAGTATCATCCCCATGGTGATCAATCAATTTATGATGCTTTAGTACGACTGGCGCAAACGTTTTCGATGAGATATACCGTTATTCGGGGTCAGGGCAATTTTGGTTCAGTAGACGGCGATCCACCTGCGGCAATGAGATACACGGAAGCCAAAATGGAAAAGATCGCCGAAGAAATGGTCCGCGATATTAATAAAGAGACTGTTGATTTTGGTCCTAATTATGACGACACTTTGACGGAACCATTGGTTTTACCTGCGGCTTTTCCGTATTTGCTAGCAAACGGAGCCAGTGGTATAGCTGTCGGTATGGCGACGAATATGCCTCCGCATAATATTAATGAAATCTGTGACGGAGTGGTTGAATATATAAAGAATCCGGAAATTTCAATTGATAAATTATCAATATGTGTAAAAGGTCCGGATTTCCCAACCGGAGGAATTATTTTCGGTAGGAAAGGGATTAAAAAAGCTTATCAAACAGGGCGTGGGAAAATAGTCGTACGCGCACGATTCACGGTGGAAACTACCAAGAGCGGCAAAGAGCGTATTCTGATTACGGAAATTCCATACGCTGTAAACAAGGCAAATCTAATCGTCAAAATCGCGGATTTAGTTAAAGATAAAAAAATTGAGGGTATCGCGGATCTCAACGATGAGTCCGATAGAAATGGTTTGCGGATTGTTATTGATCTGAAAAAAGGAGCTGTTCCAAAAGTTGTGTTAAATCAGCTTTTCGCGCATACCCCATTGCAACAGAATTTTAATGTTAATAATTTGGCTTTAGTTGAGGGCAGACCCAAATTATTAAATCTAAAAGAACTCATAAAATATTTTGTTGAACATCGCAAAGAGATTGTAATACGTCGTTCGCAATACGACCTAAAAAAAGCTGAAGAAAGGGCCCATATTCTTGAAGGGTTGAAAAAGGCTTTGGATAATATTGATGAAGTAATTCAGATCATCAAACAATCGGAAAACACCAATGCCGCGAAAATAAATTTAATACAGCGGTTTGAT
>CAZDJH010000700.1:0-1532 GCA_964505645.1 uncultured archaeon
GGAAGAAGTACCACCACGAGCGGGGTCGCTTCTACAAGGTTTCAAATGGTCATGTGGAAGTGCTATGGATGAGTTGGTGCGATTTCTCGGACGTGGAGCCCGGCTTTCTGGAGCGTATTGGCAAGAATCTGCCCTATGTAAAGGATTTAGCGTTGAATGATTGTAATCTGGGCGAGAACCCCGATATTCTCAGGGAGCTCGAGGTGTTTACGAAATTAGAAGACTTAGGGCTCTCTAACAATGAATTAAGAGCGATTCCCTTTTCCCTTAGTGGATTCACACATTCAAGGGTATTAAACCTTAGTAAAAACAAGCTTTCAGAGCTTCCAGACTCAATTGGAAAGTTATCGAATTTAGAGATTATTCAGCTTTATGATAATCGATTTTATGAGTTCCCGAAAGTCATATTTCGATGTCCTTCCCTAACAGCAATAAATCTTAGGAGTAACCAATTAACTAAGCTCCCGAAAGAGATCTCACACATATCGGAGCTAAGGCATTTAACTTTAGGATATAATAAGATTAACAGATTACCTGGTTCAATTTGCAAGCTTAAAGAATTGAAAAGTTTAAATGCGCGTGACAATCAACTCGAAGCGCTTCCAGAATGTATCGGCAAATTAGAAAATCTGGAGAAACTCATATGTATTAATAACCGACTTAAGAGGATCCCCGAGTCAATCGGCAGACTAAAGAAAGTGAAATGGTTGGATTTCGCGGACAATCAAATTGAGGTGATACCCGAGAGCATTGGTGAAATGAGCGCCTTAGAGAGTCTTTATCTTGCCGAAAATAATATCAAAACAATTCCTAATTCCTTAGCAAATCTTAATAACCTTGTAGAAATACAAATTTTACGGGGGAATCCTATAACTCAGTCTGCGCTTCCTATGGGGTTAACCAAGATGGTAAAATGGGTATCTTAGTTTTAATCTTTTTTTTCTTTCTTTCATTCCATTATATAGAAATTAGTTAATTACTAAGGAGTGTGTTGTTTCCTTCCTTTCACAAGAATCTTTCCTTATATCACCACAAACTACCCGCCCCGTATAGATGCAAACTTCTCGATAAATCTTTCTCTATTTGTATTCGAATAAGAAGTATCAAATTCAAAATCGGAATTTTCTTCGATTTTCTGCTTTAATGTATTAATAATATCTCTCACAAAACCCTCCTCAATTAGACCCCCTTCAGGATCCATTAACTCTTGTAGTGACATTGGATTTCCATTTATATTTATTTTAAACCAATCCTGACTGATATCACGATGTAAAGACCATTCTTTAATCATATCGTAGAGTCTGGAGTAATATTTTTGTTGGTCTTGGGGGCTCCATTCCGAGGGGCACTTTCCCCGCATGAAGTCGTGCTTGAGGGAGCGTCCCCACAGGTAGTAGTTGTAATCGAGTTTGGGCTCCAGTCGCGAGAGGGGGAGGTGGATGGCGCCCATGAGGAGCAAATCCCACGACCACCAGTCTTGCGCCCATGTCGGTCGCTTTTGGGGCAATCCGACGACCGCTTTGATAAAGTCG
>CAZDJH010000701.1:0-1517 GCA_964505645.1 uncultured archaeon
TACTTCTCCATATGGATCTTATGAAAGAAGTTTTAATCTTCCTTTTTTAGCGGACTTCCAAGAAATAGAATGCCGTATCTCCCCATTAAAACCACGTCTTTTACTTTTGCTGGGAAAAATTGATCAATATGATGAGCTTGAGGAACGTAGGCAATTTTGTTAAGAGTTTGTTTTGATAGCTTTCCAACTGGTTTTCCATAAATACTAACTTCTCCTTCCACCGGCTTTTTCAAACCTAAAATTGTTTTAAATAAGGTAGTTTTGCCCGATGCATTTGGTCCGGCAATCCCAATGTAATCGCCTCGAGCCACATCCAAATTAACTTGCCATAATGCCACCAAATCTCCATAGGTTACGGTTAGGCCATTAAGACAGATTGCATCTCCTTCTATACATATATTCTTACTTTTCATAACTAATCGTCCTCTTGATTACTATTATTCGTTAATTCACTCTTTTCTATTGGTTTATGACCTTTCCATTTATGCTCGGGAGGAAATTTTTTTGGTTTGACTTGTAATATTATCTTTTCTGTATCAGTATGGGCATGAGGAACATCAATCCTGAGCGGATGATCGAATTCAGCCTGTAATTTCTTATATTTATCCGAAAATTTGAATTTTAGCTTATTTATAAATTTCGATAAGCGTTTCGGAGAGAATATGAAAGCAACCAAAAAAAACGCCGTCGCAACAATGACTATAGAAGGACCTCCAGGGAGATTATAAAGAAATGAAATCATTACACCTAAAAATCCCGAAACTGCCCCAAAAAGAGCAGACAATACAATCATTAGGCGGTAATTATAAGTTAGCATATAAGCTGTGGCTGCAGGCATTATAAATATTGCGAATACCAATATCGCACCAATAGATTGAATAGAGACGGCAATTAATGCTGCCAAAAGCATCAAAAAAAGATAATCCAGAACTTTTACAGGTATCCCCGACAATTTCGCCATCTCTTTATTGAAAACCATAAAAAACAACTCCTTTCGAATATAAACAAGAATGAGTATTACTATAGCACTTACAACAATTAAAATTATTACTTGTTTTTGATTTATGTAGAAAAGCGCTCCAAACAGTATACTACTAACGCTTGCAGAAACTTCAGTCAAAAGGTTTATAAATATAATTCCTAAAGCCATCATTCCTGAAAAGATAATTGCAAGAATGATATTTTCGTTCATTAGTTTTTTTTGGTTAACATACCCCACCGAGAGTGCACTGATTTCTGAGAATAGAAAGATCATATATATAGGTGGAAAACCCATAACTAGAGCCAATGCTACTCCGGCAAAGGCAGAATGTGCTATAGCCTCTCCTAAAAATATAATTTTGTAAAGGATTATGAATGTTCCAACAATGCCTCCTACAACCCCAATTACAATAGCAGCTACTAAGATTCTCTGCATCCAAGTTCTATTAAAAAGTTCAAAAAAATCTATTATCGTAATACTAAGCATAAATCATCATCTAATCTAATTTCCGATTGATATTCTTTATTAATTTAAT
>CAZDJH010000702.1:0-1508 GCA_964505645.1 uncultured archaeon
AAGTTCCAATACTTTTTCTTTTAATTCCTTTACTGTTTTATTTAATTTTATATTAAATATAAGATTTTTGAGTATATAAAAGTATCATTAGTCCATTATTTTAGTTAATAACGTGATAAATAATTTATTGTGAATAACATTTTAATATTTATTTCTATGAATATAATCACTATTCTTTATATTAATATAAAATTATAAATATTTAAAAGTATTTTATGGTCCATTTTTTATTATTCTTTCAATTATAGATTTTCGTTTTAAACAAGAATTATTGGTTTGATTCAAGAGAAAGCCATTTTTATCATTTTTAATGCGAGAATACTCACCCCTTTATTTAGGGATGAGATGAATCGCATAGTAAATTACTAATCGAAAGGACTCCTTGCTTTTAAATGCTTGCCGTACTTTACATTAAGTAATTCACTAGGAGATAGTGTCGTAAAGGCCTAACCGAATGATTGAAGTCCCTCCCTTTAGGGAGGGTGTAATTCACAGATAAATAGCCCATTCAAACGTTATTTGAAAAAAGAATGTCCTTAATAATGTGTGAATAATCAGTAAGTAGTGGGAAATGTATCTAAAGTATTAAAATCTCTGAAGGATGGAGGGGATATATTTGAAAAGTTTGGTAAACTATCCAGTTAACTAAGTTAATGAAAGGATTTAGTAAATTTATTATTCCTTTGACTTCAATTTGTCCAGTTCTTTTTCTAAGTCTTTGATTTTGTCATCGGTTACTTCGGGGAGCGTCTCTTCGACCTCTATACCTAATTCTTCGTCCACTTCTGCCAAAAGCTTGTCAATTTCTCCATCTTCCACTTGGGAATCAACGTTGATTTCCTCCATACCATCTGTTATCATCTCACTCTCGATATCAATCTTCATGAAGTCTTGATCGACTTGTGAGAGCACTTGAGCCATTTCAGGAACGTTCAAGTAGGCTTTTAAAAAGGCCAATGATTCACTCACGTTTTTCATAACGCCGCCAAGATCGGTAACAATTCTTGCTTGATCTAACTTGAACTTTAAATTCTGCATCTTATATTGCAGGTTGTTTACCATCTGAATCTGCTTATTCACTTGAAGGTGATTGCGAGCCATATTTTTTGCGTTCATTGAATCTCCTTTTTCCCTGAACCTCATCACTTTGTTTTTTGCTATCCTTGATTGCTTTTCCAGCTTTTTTTCTTGCCGCTTGAGGCGTTTTATTACGATATTGAGTTCAATCGCCGCTGACATTAGAGATTCATTGTCTACCTTTGTCTTTCCGTTCGCCCAATCCATTAAGTCTTTAAATACACCCATAATCTATCACTTTATGATTATTTAATAATCCAATTATTCTTCCTTATTATTATTAAAAAAGTATATATCTATAAAATTATGCTGTTTTAAATACCTATTTTAAATACTTCAAAAAAAAACTTTTACGTTTTGAACTACCACGCCCTAAAGCAGTACCGAGTATTTTTTTAACCACCCCCATTAGAAGACACATATGATTCAAT
>CAZDJH010000703.1:0-1505 GCA_964505645.1 uncultured archaeon
GGCGTTTAGGCGCTACATGGAGGGAGTGGGCAAAAGCATGAAAAAAATGGCGGGAGCCTTGCTTTCCGACCGAGATGATGGGAAAAACCAGTAAGACCTTAATGTTTCCGGATGATGGGGCGCGGCAAAAATGGGCTTGTAACAAATTATTTGTTGGATATTTACCATGGGCTGAATTGGACTAAATTTTTTTTAATTCTTTCCAATTCTGGAACACACCTCCTATGATCGCTTTAATAGGTTTATCAGATATTTTCTTAGCTTTAGCACATATATTTAAAATCCCCACATGGGCGCACCTTGTTATAATTACTTGGCCTTCATTGGTCTCCAATATTAATTTATTACCTGGGTTTGTTGGTTCTCTTAGCGAAATTTGGTCTCATGCCCGAGCGGTCCACAATGTGTTGGGAAGCCTTCAATTGCAGCGACTGGATGGTGCCATTTGGTCGGATTTAGACGAAGGTTCATTCATCGAACAAGATAAAATATATGTGAATAGCAGGGGCGAATATTTTTATGTATGCTTAGAAACCCATGCACATAAATGGAGGCAAAAAACTTCTAAAATTTGCCCCATGTGCTTAAAGACAGGCTATTTAAGTTCTTTTAATAGGCAAGATTTTCCCGTTTTAAGCTCCAAAGAGGAGAATCAAATCCTAAGAGCAATAAAAACGAAATGGGGGGATTGATATAATGAGCGATAAAATTAAATTAAAGAAAACAAATCATAATTTTAATTTTTTTTATAATTACAGTTTCTCTTGGACTGCACTATAATCTCTATTCTGACCCTTACGAAGGATTTGAGAAAATAAATCGCCTTGGGTTTAAGCAGAAATTTCAGGAACTTTATAAGTTAAAGGATCATTTAACATTTGTTAAGTAAGTATTTAACTTGTTTTGTTAAATTGTGATTTAACATTTGTTAAATACTCATTTAACTTTCTGTTAATCAAATGAAAAGCAACTAAAGAGCAGAGAGAATAAAAATTAAATCATATATATAAAATAATTTTAATAATTTTCCTAAATTCTAATTAATAATGAATTTATCGAAGTATAAGTTGGCTATAGCAGTTGCTATTGGAATCATATTAAGCTTCTTTTCTGTTTCCCTTTTCGACAAATGGGCTACTCTCAACACGGCGATTGTTTTTGCTCAGTACAATATTATAAAATCTTTTAGTATCTTGGTTGGGGCTAATTATAATTATGATTATGAGTTTGACATCATTACATTTTTCTTGTCCGGACCATATTCCGTTCAAAATCTCTTCCAACCTGCTTTACTAGGCTGCATATTTTTGGGTTTTATGACGGGAGTAATAGCGAGAGGGATTAAGCGCGGGATTGTAGGAGGATTTTTAGTAATTTTAATTTCGCTTTTAATATGGATAATATTATATATCTTTTCGGGAGAAGATTTGGGGGCTTTATTTCAAGGAACCTTATTAATACCCACAGTAGGAGGCATGATAGAAAGCTTAGTGGGGGGAATATTG